>DASVVI010000198.1:0-2189 GCA_036386635.1 Longimicrobium sp. | reverse complement strand
CGATCGCGTCGTTGGCGATGGAGTCGAGCCGCGCGGGGAGCGTGGCCAGCATGCCGACTTCCCGCGGCGACGCCGGCGTCAGCACCGCCACGGGCGCCAGCATGGGCGTGGGCGTGGGCACGACCACCGGCCGCGGCGCGGCGCACGCGGCGGCGAGGGGGAGGAGGGCGAGCGCGATGCGGCGCATCTCGAAGTCCGTTCGGGGGAGTGTTTTCCCTATCCTAGACCCCCGCGCCCCCCGCGTCAAACCATTCCGCGCCGTCAGAACCGTGCGGCTGCCCGCGTTCACTGAACGTCCTTCCGACCGCAACGGATGCCCGCCGAACAGCGGGGCGCCGGCCAGGCGCACCATCCAACACGTTTCCTCACAAGCGGTTGCGACTCCAGCAAACGACGGCACGTGCGCTGCCTGACGCTTACGATGGGCCGCACTTCCTCTCTCTCACCTCACGAGACTCCATGAAGCCCATCATCATCCTCGCACTCCTGGCCCTCGCCGCCTGCTCTGGCGGAACGAGCGGTGAGGCGACATCCGGGACCGACACGTGGCACGTGGACCGCGCGGCTTCGCCCCCAATGCAGAACGAGGGAGCGCCTGCGGCCTCCGCCCCCCGGCAGGCGAGTGGCGGTGACAAGGTGGAGCAGGTCGCGGCGTTGGAGATCACGCCCCCGCGCCCCCCCGCCCTCGCTGATACCGCCAGCACCGGCAGCGTCGCGCCGAGCATGCTGATCCGCACGGGTGAGGCGTCGGTGGAGGTGGACTCGGTCGAGCTGGCGGTGGGGCGGGTGCAGGAGATGGCGCGGCGGCTCGGCGGATACGTGGGGAACACCTCCGTCAGCGGCGGCGAGGAGGCGACGAGGTCCGCCACGCTGGAGGTCAAGATCCCCGCCGCGCGCTTCGACCAGGCGGTGAGCGGACTACGCCCGCTGGGCAAGGTGGAGAGCGTGGAGGTGCAGGCGCAGGACGTGGGCGAGGAGTACGTGGACCTCTCCGCCCGCACCGCCAACGCGCGGCGGCTGGAGGAGCGGCTCCTGGGCCTCCTCGCCACACGCACCGGCAAGCTTGAGGACGTGCTGGCGGTGGAGCGCGAGCTGGCCCGCGTGCGCCAGGAGATCGACACGCAGGAGGGCCGCCTCCGCTTCCTCCGCTCGCGCGCGGCGGTGAGCACGCTGAACGTGACCGTGCACGAGCCCCGCGCGCTCGTGGGCGACTATCCCCGCGCCCGCCCCATCCGCGAGGCGTTCCGCGACGCATGGCGCAACTTCATCGGCTTCATGGCGGGCCTGATCGCGTCGCTGGGCTTCCTGATCCCGCTCGGCCTGATCCTCACCGGCCTCGTCTGGCTATTGCGCCGCTACCGTCGCCGCCGCACCCGCCCGGCGCCGCCGCCGAAGTAAGAACCTTGCGCGAGACCGGATGGTCACTTACTATAGAGACCGATCGGTCGCCACTGGAGAGCGAGGAAAGATGGGGAAGGGCGAGCTGACGCGTGAGAGGATCGTGGCGACCGCCGCTCGGGTGTTCAACGAGCGGGGGTTCGCCGGCGCGTCCATGGCGGATCTGATGGAGGCGACCGGTCTGCAGAAGGGGGGGATCTACCGCCACTTCGAGAGCAAGGAGGCGCTGGCGCTTGAGGCGTTCGAGCACGCCATCTCGCTGATGGCCGGGCGCTTCACCGCCGCGCTCGAGGGGCAGAACCACGCGGTGGACCGGCTGCACGCGATGGTCTCCGTCTTCGAGGGGATCCAGGACGATCCGCCAGTCCCGGGCGGGTGCCCGATGATGAACGCAATGATCGAGAGCGACGACGCGTACTCGCCGCTTCGCGACCGCGCGCGCAACGCCATGGACGGGCTCACCGGCTTCCTGCACCGCATCACCGCGCGCGGCATCGACCGAGGCGAGATCCGCGCGGACGTGGAACCGGAGGCGCTCGCCACGCTGATCGTCGCCACGCTGGAGGGGGCGCTCGCGATGGCGCGCTTCTACGGGCGGCGCGATCCCATGCGGCACGCCGTCGAGCACCTGCGGCGGCACCTGGACGGGAGCGTCCGCGCCTGAACCGCGCGCCGCTCTCTTTTTTTGCCCATGTAGAGACCGAACGGTCTCAAAACACACGGGAGGCAGCGATGGAAAGCTACGACGCGATCGTGGTGGGCGGCGGGCCGGGCGGGTACACGGCGGCGAT
>DASVVI010000197.1:0-5699 GCA_036386635.1 Longimicrobium sp. | reverse complement strand
AAGGATATCAGAAGGAGCAGCGCCCAAACCGCTGAGCGAATTCACGACCTTCATCTGTGTACTTCCCGATCCCATTGTGGTCCAGGAAATACCCGACCTTCATACCAAAGTGCCGCAGAGCCGCTGAATCCTGCGTGCTTGGGGTGCCAGTGTACATCGTCCATCCCCCACAGGAGTTCCGATACTCGAACATGCGCCATGGATGGGTATGCACCATTCCTACGGCGCCTGGCGGTGGGTTCTCGTTGATCGTGACCCCGCACGCGTCATAGACTGCGTTCTGGAAGGGAACCAGCCGGAACGTACTCCCTTCCGCCACGAGCCACCCACCCTTTTCGGTTCCGGCTGCTAGGGATGCCTTCCACAACCCATCGAACTCTTGGTGAACCTCCGGGGCATCGACCATCGCCTCCCCCGTATTGCACGGGTCCTCTGACGGCTCCGGATCGTCCGGGGGACTGTTTCCACTCCCCCCGCCTCCCCCTCCACCTCCACTGTTACACGCCTCCACCGCAGTGTTCGGATCACACGTAGGCGCGGGGGGTTCGCTACCGGTCCAAGGCGTGTCAGGATTACAGTACCCATTGCTGTCCCGGCTATAGCCAGACTCGCAATACCCATACGCGATTATGGCGGTGCGAGCTGTAATCTCCTCAGGTGACGGAGCCGATATCCGATCGGCGCAACCAACCGTTGATAACAGAAGTGCCAGGGTGGCGAGCGCACCACGCCTACGGAAGTTCATCTGGTCCTTTGTGTGAAAAGATGCATTTCTACGACGAGCCGTGCTGCTGGTCGTGGGTAGTGTCGATGCGCCGGCATGTTCTGCACGTCGAACCAAGACGCCTATTAATGTCTGCAAGGGAGTCGCCGTAGAGTATAGATGTCTCTTCGCTAAACCGCAACAGGACGTGAACCGAGAGGGCCGACGCACCGGGGTAAAAAGAGGTCCGGCCCGCCGCAGGTGTCGGACTGGTGCCGGAAAGACACAGGGCGGGCACGATGCCTGCGCAGGGGCGCCGCACCTTTTCGCAAGCTCCGCCGCCGTCCACGATCTCGGCGGTGGCGAGGCGGGCCCCTGATTGGAGACAGACGATGGGCGACACCAGCGTGATGAAGGTAAGCTCCGCGAGCTCGCCGACGGGCGAGCATGGCCAGAAGTACCTCGCAACCGGCATCTCCCTCTCCATGCGCCTGTGGGAGAACGCGCCGCCGGAGGACGACAAGGAGCCGGTGGCCCGCGACTACGAGGTGGTGGGCTTCGTCATCAGCGGGCGCGCGGAGCTGCACACGGAGGGGCAGATGCTCATCCTTGAGCCCGGCGACTCGTGGACGGTGCCGCGCGGCGCCACGCACACCTACCGCATCCTCGAGCCCTTCACCGCCGTGGAGGCGACCCACCCGCCGTGTCAGGTGCACGGGCGCGACGCGGGGGAGGAAGGAAGTGCGTGAGTGCGTGAGTGCGTGAGTGCGTGAGTGCGTGAGTGCGTGAGTGCGTGAGTGCGTGAGTGCGCGCCCTTTGTCATCCTGAGCGACGCGCCTCACCGTCCTCGCCCGTGCTCCAGGCTCTGGCGCGGATTGAAGGATCTACTGCGCGTGATGAGGGGCTCGTCGGGGAGGGACGGGCCTCCTGCTTCGTCAGGTAGATCCTTTGGTCGCCGCGGAATCGGTGGAGCGCATCGCAGGCCTTGGCGGGCGGCTCCCTCAGGATGACAAAGGGAGGGGGCTTCGCGCTTTGCGGCGGGCGGATGTATCTTCTGCGCCGACCCGCACCCCGCGCGCCGCCATGACCGATCCGCCCGCGACGCCCGGAGCGCGCATCCTGCGCGCGCTCCTCCGCGTACCGCTCTTCTACAAGATCCTCATCGCCAACGCGGCGCTGGTGCTCCTGGGCGCGGTGCTGGGGAGCACGCTGACGGCGGCGTACGTGCGCGCCAAGCCAGGGGGCTCCATCCTGGACCTGGCGAGCGCCTTCGCGCTGGCGGGCGTGGGGGCCACCGTGCTGGTGAACGCCGTCATCCTGCGCCTCGCGCTGCAGCCGCTGGAGCTGCTGGAGCGCAGCGCGGCGCGCGTGCAGGCCGGCGATCTGGACGCGCGCGCGCCCGTCTCCCCCATGGCGGACCGGGAGCTGGAGCAGCTCACCCGCACCTTCAACGGCTCCCTCGACGCCGCCGCGGCCTACCGCGCCCGCCTTCGCGAGGTGGCGGCGCGCGCCCTGTACGCCGCGGAGGAGGAGCGGAAGCGCATCGCACGCGAGCTGCACGACGAGACGGCGCAGCTCCTGGCGGCGCTCCTCATCCGCATCCGCGTGCTGCGCAACGCCGATCCGGAGGCGCTGGAGAGGCTGCTCGACGACATGCGGCGCGAGATCGGCGCGGCGCTGGAGGGGGTGCGCCGCTTCGCCCGCGGGCTGCGGCCACCCGCCCTCGACGAATTGGGGCTGGTCCCGGCCATCGAATCGCACGTCCGCTCCGTGTCCGAGATCGCGGGGCTTCGCGTGCGGCTGGAGGCGGAGCCGGTGGACGGCGCGCTGAGCCCCGAAGGCGAGCTTGCGGTGTACAGGATCGTGCAGGAAGCGCTCTCCAACGTCGTGCGCCACGCCGCCGCCACCGTGGCCACGGTGCGGCTGCGGCGGGAGGAGGAGCAGCTGGTGGTGACGGTGGAGGACGACGGGCGTGGGTTCGACGCGGCGCGGGTGAGGAGCGCGGACTCGGGAGGGCTGGGGCTCTTTGGGATGAGCGAGCGCGCATCGTACCTGGGCGGGCGGGTGGAGGTGAAGAGCACCCCCGGCGCCGGCACGCGCGTCTGCGCCGAGATCCCGCTGGCGGAGGGGAGCGCGTGACGGGTGCAGCCGCTTGGAGGCGCCGTTATATTCCAGCATCGCGAATGGACGCGGTGCACACTTCCATGGAGGACGGATGAGCGCGGACGGGAAGATCGAGAACGTGGTGATCGTCGGATCGGGCCCCGCGGCCTGGACGGCCGCCCTGTACGCCGCACGCGCTAACCTGGACCCCCTCGTGATCGAGGGGGAGCCCTCGCCCACGATGATCCCGGGCGGGCAGCTCATGTACACCACCGAGATCGAGAACTTCCCCGGCTTTCCGGACGGGCTGCAGGCGCAGGAGCTGATGGAGCGGATGAAGGCGCAGGCCGTCCGCTTCGGCACGCGCGTGATCGGCGAGAACGTGGCCTCGGTGGACCTCGGCGGGCACCCCTTCGTGCTGCGGCTCACCTGGTCGGGCGAGGTGCACGCGCGCTCCGTCATCATCTCCACCGGCGCGCGGGCCAACTGGCTGGGGCTTCCCAACGAGATGCGGCTGGCACAGTCGGGCGGCGGCGTCTCGGCGTGCGCGGTGTGCGATGGGGCCCTCCCCGCGTTCCGCAACCAGCGCCTGGTGGTGGTGGGCGGCGGCGACACGGCGATGGAGGAGGCGAACTATCTCACCAAGTTCGCCAGCGAGGTGGTGATCGTGCACCGCCGCGACTCGTTCCGCGCGTCGCAGGTGATGGCGAAGCGCGCGCTGGAGAACCCCAAGATCACCGTGCGCTGGAACACCGCCGTGACGGACGTTCTGGGCGACGAGTTCGTGACCGGCGTGCGCCTCAAGTCGCTCACCACGGGCGCGGAGGAGGACTTCGAGTGCGGCGGGCTGTTCGTGGCGATCGGCCACACGCCGAACACATCGTTCCTGGAGGGAGCGCTGGAGCTGACCGAGCACGGCTACGTGAAGACGCCGCACGCCTGGCGCACGCGCACCAGCGTCAACGGCGTCTTCGCCGCGGGCGACGTGATGGACGACTACTTCCGCCAGGCCATCACCGCCGCCGGCACCGGCTGCATGGCTGCGCTGGAGGCGGAGCGCTGGCTGGCGCTGCACGACGGCATCGGCCAGGACCCGGTGCTGGAGACCGCCGAGAGCTCCATCGCGCAGGCGGACCACGGCGGGATCGCGGTGGACTGAAGGAACCTCGAGGGCCCCCTCCCCCGCTCGTTCCTCGCGGCCCCCCCCCCAAACTGCGGGGGAGGGGCGTTTTGCGTGCGTTGGTGCGCGGCGGCGGAGGGTGGCGTCGGGGCGGGCACGGGCAGCCACGCGGGGCTGCCCCTACGGGATCTGTGCGCGTGGCAGGGGTTGAAGCGGGGCGGGCGGTGGGTAGACACGCAGGTCTGCCCCTACCGGCATCGGTGCACCACGGCGGGCGGTGGTGCCGTGGCGGGCACGGGCGCGATGAATCGCTACAGTATCCGCGCGGCGCCGGCAGATGCAGAGGACCGCACCATTCCCCATTCCCCATCCCCCATTCCCCGCCGTTCAGCACCCGGCCAGCGTCACGCACCCACTCTCCTTGAACCCCCGCGGCTCCAGCTGGATCGTCAGGTGGTGCAGGCCGAAGCGCTCGTGAAGCATGCGGTGCAGGTCGGCGAGGATGTCGGCGGAGGGGCGGCGCTCGTGGCGCTCGCCGACGATGACGTGGCCGCTCATCGCTTCCATGCCGCTGGTGATGGTCCAGACGTGCAGGTCGTGCACCGCCTCGACATCGTCCACCTGGAGCATGGCGGCGCGGACCTCGTCCAGGTCGATGTGCGTGGGGGTGCCCTCCAGGAGGACGGAGACGCTCTCCTTGAGGAGGCCCCACGAGGCGTAGATCACCAGGGCGCCGATGAGCACGGAGACCGCGGGGTCCGCCCAGAACCAGCCGAACGCCCACACCGCGGCGCCGCCCGCGATGGCGCCGACGCTGCCGAGTGCGTCGGTGAGCATGTGCAGCCAGGCGCCGCGCACGTTCAGGTTCTCGGCGCGGCCGCCGTGGAGCACCCACATACCGATCAGGTTCACCGCGAGCCCGCCCACCGCGATCCACATCACCAGCGCGCCCTGCACCGGCTGCGGGTGGTTCAGGCGCTGGAACGCTTCCACGAAGATGAAGAGGGAGATGGCGATCAGCGTGCTCGCGTTGGCGAGCGCGGCCAGAATCTCGGTGCGGTGATAGCCGTAGGTGCGGCGCGCGTTGGCGGGGCGGTGCCCGATCCACGCCGCGAAGAGCGAGAGCGCCAGCGCGCCCACGTCGGAGAGCATGTGCCCCGCGTCGGCCAGCAGGGCGAGCGAGCCGGCGATCCAGCCACCCACCGCCTCCGCCACCATGTACGCCGCCGCAAGCACCAGCACGACCGCAAGCCGGCGCTGGCTGCCGCGCGCATGTTCGTGTCCGTGGTGGTGTCCCGCGCCCATGGCCGTTCGCGTCAGGTGGAAAGTTGTGCCCGCGGTGCGCGCTTCCTCCACCCCTGCACCACGAGAAAGATCCCCACGGCGATCATCAGGAGGGAGAGCGTCTGGCCCATCGTCAGCGGGCCGAGCACGGTGCCGAGCTTGTCAGCTTTGTCGGTGAACTGCACGTCCGGCTGGCGAAAGAGCTCGATGAAGGTGCGCGCCACGCCATACCCCAGCATGAACACGCCGCCAAAGAACCCCGCGCCCAGCGGGTGCCCGCGCCGCGCCGACCAGCGGTACGCCAGCCAGAGGATCACCCCGAGGATTAGCCCCTCGCCGAGCGCCTCGTAGAGCTGCGACGGGTGGCGGAGGGGGACCTGCGCGCGGACCGCATTCCAGCGGCCGGCCTCGTACGCGTGGCGAATGATCCGCTCGCGATCCTGCAAAGCCCCGCCGACCCCCAGGAGCTCGGCGGCCTTGGGATCGGTC
>DASVVI010000196.1:0-8971 GCA_036386635.1 Longimicrobium sp. | reverse complement strand
CGCGTGAGGGCCAGCGAGAGCGGCATCGGGCGGCGGATCTCCACGGCGAGCTGGTGCGCGGAGAAGGCCGTCTGCAGCGACGCCATGCGCGGCACGTTGCCCCGGCGGAAGTTGATGCGCACGTCCCACGGACGCACCAGGATCCGCTCGATCCCCAGCTCGCCGCCCAGCAGCCGGAGCTGCGCCGTGGCGATCAGCGTCTCCACCTCTTCGCGCAGCGGGCCATAGCGGTCGCGCAGCTCGCCGCGGATGGCTTCCGCCGCCTGCACCGTCTCCACGCGGGAGAGGCGGCGGTAGAAGTTGAGCTTCTGCGCCTCGTCCGTCACGTAGTCGTCGGGGATCAGCGCCGCGCCGTCCACCGAGACCTCGGCGAGCTGCACGCGGCTCTCGCCCTTGCCGCCCTTGAGCTGCTTGATGGTGTCGTCCAGCAGCCGCATGTACGTGTCCAGCCCAACCGCGTGGACGAAGCCGCTCTGCTGCGAGCCGAGGATGTTACCCGCGCCCCGCAGCTCTAGGTCCTTGAGCGCGATGCGGTAGCCGCTCCCCAGCTCCGTGTAGTGCTCCAGCACGCGCAGCCGCTTCTCGGCGTCTTCCTGGATCTCGTCAGGGATCAGCAGGTAGCAGAACGCCCGGTGATGGCTGCGGCCCACGCGCCCGCGGATCTGGTAGAGCTGCGAGAGGCCGAAGTGGTCGGCGCGGTTCACGATCAGCGTGTTGGCGCGGGGCACGTCCAGCCCGCTCTCGATGATGGCCGTGGCCACCAGCACGTCGCGCTCGCCGTCCAGGAACGCGGTCATCACCGCCTCCAGCTCCTTCTCCCGCATCTGCCCGTGCGCGATGGCGATGCGCGCCTCGGGGATCAGCCGCTGCACCCGCTGCGCGACGACGTCGATCGTCTCCACCCGGTTGTGGACGAAGAACACCTGGCCGCCGCGGTCCAGCTCGCGCCGCATGGCGTCTTCGATGATCGCGTCCGCCCACGGCAGCACGTGGGTAATCACCGGCTGACGGTCACGGGGCGGCGTCTGGATCAGCGTCATGTCGCGCAGCCCCAGCATGGAGAAGTGCAGGGTGCGCGGGATGGGCGTCGCCGTAAGCGTCAGCACGTCTACCGTGCGGCGGAGCTGCTTGAGGAGCTCCTTGTGCTTCACCCCGAAGCGCTGCTCCTCGTCCACGACGATGAGGCCCAGGTCCTTGAAGTGCACGTCGTGCGACAGCAGGCGGTGCGTGCCGATCAGGATGTCCACCTCGCCCGCCTGCAGGCGCCGCAGCACGTCCGACTGCTCCTTCGTCGTGCGGAAGCGCGAGAGCGCCTCGATCCTCACCGGGAAGTCCGCGAGCCGCTCGGAAAAGGTGTGCATGTGCTGCTCGGCCAGGATCGTCGTCGGCACCAGCACCGCCACCTGCTTGCCATCTTGAACGGATTTGAACGCCGCGCGGATGGCGATCTCCGTCTTGCCGTAGCCCACGTCGCCGCAGATCAGGCGGTCCATGGGGCGCGGCGACTCCATGTCCTTTTTGACGTCCTCGGTGGCCTGGCGCTGGTCGGGCGTGTCCTCGAAGAGGAAGGCGCTCTCCATCTCGCGCTGCCAGCGGGTGTCGGCGGAGAACGCGTACCCCTTTTCCGCGGCGCGGGCGGCATACAGCTCCAGCAGCTCCGAGGTCATCTCCTCGATGGCCTTCTTGGTCCGCTGCTTCTGCCGGCTCCAGTCCTTGCCGCCGATCCGGTGCACCTTGGGGGCGGGCGCGTTCTCGTCTGGATCGCTCACCCACCGCTCGATCAGGTCCACCCGGTGCACGGGCACGCGCAGGAGCTCGCCCCCCGCGTACTCGATCACCAGCGTCTCGAACTGCTCCTCGCCCACGCGCACCAGCTCCATCCGCCGGAACTGCCCCACGCCGTGGTCCATGTGGACGACGTAGTCCCCCGGCTTGAGCGCCGCGATGCTCTCCAGCGCCGCTCCGCCGCGGAACCTCCTGCGCCTGCGCACGCGGCGCGAGCGGCGAAAGATCTCGTGGTCGGTCAGCAGCCGCAGCGGGGGCTCCGCATCCGCCAGCACGAAGCCGCCGCCGATGGAGCCGATCCCCAGCTCCACGTGCCGCGCGATGCGCAGCTCGTCCAGCAGCTCCTGCAGGCGCTCCAGCTGCCCCTGGTTGTCGCACAGGATCAGCGTCTGCTCGCCGCGCCCCGCGGCCCCGCGCAGCACGTCGCCCAGGCGGCCCATGTCGCGGTCGATGGCCTCCGGCGGCAGGGCGCGGAAGCGGGCCGTGGTCTGGGTGGGGAGGGTGCCCGTGTCTTCGATGAAGAGCTGGGCGAACCCTTCCAGCCTGCGCGCCGCCTCTTCCGCGGGAAGAAAGAGCGTCTCCGGCGCGTCCGGGCGGTTGCCGCGCTGCGCCTCGGCGGCGTGGAGGCGGCGGACCTCCTGCCAGGTGCGGTCCAGCTCGCCGCGCGTGCCGCCGCCGGCCAGGTGCACCACCACCGCGTCCTGCGGCAGGTACTCCAGCAGCGACTTGCGCTCGCTCCCCTCGGTTGCGCGTGCGGAGCGCGCCCCCACGCTGGCCTGCGCGCGCAGGTCCACGGGCAGCAGCTGCAGCTCGTCCACGGAGCGCACGGAGAGCTGCGTCAGGATGTCGAAGAAGCGGATCGACTCGACGGTGTCGCCAAAGAACTCGATGCGGGCCGGCTCGGGCGCGCCGAAGCCGAAGACGTCCACGATGCCGCCGCGCAACGCGAACTGCCCCACCGCCTCCACCGTGGGCACCCGCTCGAAGCCCATCCCCTCCAGCCGCGCCGCCAGCTCGGGAAGGAGCACGTCCTCGCCGGTGCGGATCTCCAGCCGCAGGTCGTCCAGCCCTTCCACGGCGGGCGCCAGCTCCTGCAGCGCGCGCGGCGTGGTGACCAGGAGAGACGCGCGCCCGGAGAGCAGAGCCTCCAGCGCCTCCACACGCGTGCCGCCGATCTCCAGGTGCGGCTCGCCCTCCTCGTACGGCAGCGACTCGCGCTGCGGGTACAGGAAGACGGCGCCCTCGCCCAGGAGCGCTTCCAAGTCGGCGGTGGCCTGCTCAGCGGCTTCGGGGCCGGCGGCCACCAGCGTCCAGATCCGCTCGGGACGGGCGCGGTGGAGCGCGGACACCAGCACCAGCGGGGCGGAGCCGGCCAGCCCCGAGGCAAGCGCGCTCCCCCCCGCCCGCGGCAGGCTAGCCGCCAGCGCCTGGAAGGCGGGGACGGACCGGAACGAATCGATCAGCAGCGGGTGCGGCACAGCACGGTGGGTCGGGTCTGCTCCAGGGGCGGCACTGGGTTTTTTCTGGCCAACCCTGGATTTTAGCCCCTCAGGGCGCTTCAAGTCAACCGCAGGGGGACGAATGGGGGACGCCACCCCCCCTTTGTCATCCTGAGGGAGCCGCCCTCCAGACATCCGCCGTGCCCCGCCCTGCCGTTGCGGCGACTGAAGGATCTAGCCGGCGCGGCAGGAGGACGGCGTGCGACCACGGAGCTTTCGTTACGCGCAGTAGATCCTTCGCTCCGCGCCACGCATTCGTGCGGAGTTGAGGTCGGTGAGGCGCGTCGCTCAGGATGACAAAATGGGGTGTACGCGCTGACGGTGAGGCGCTGCCTGGCGCCCCTGTCCCTTGTCGTCACGCTTGCTACTGGGGCCGCTGGGCCCATATTTGAAGACACACCCTCGACTCCCGATCTCTACCCCTCGCGCCAGGCGTACTTGCCCGCACACCCCGCAGCGCCGGACGTCTGGCGCATCACGACGCCGCTTTCGTTCGTGCCGGGCGAGGTGCATGCGTACCTGGTGCGCCTGCAGGCGGACAGGTGGATGCTCGTGGATGGCGGAATCGGGACGGACGAGGCGTGGGAGGCGCTGGACGCAGGTGTGACGGAGGCGGCGGGGGGGTGGAACGGCGTATGCCTGCACGTCATCACGCACATGCACGTGGATCACGTGGGGCTCGCCGTGCGCGCGCTCAGTGCCGCTCCCGCGCCGCTGGCGATGGGCGCGCTGGACGCGGAGCGGATGGCCTTCGCCGCCGCCAATCCGGAGGACGAGGCCGCATACCGCGCCAGCCTCCTGCGCCGCGCCGGGGCTCCCGCCGAGATGGTCCGTGCCGTGGAAGCCACCATCTCCGGCTCCAAGGCGCTCGCCCCGCCGTTCGCGGCCGACGTGCTCCTCCGCGGCGAAGACGGCGACCTGCCCGGCGCGCCGGGGTGGCGGTGGGTGTGGACGCCGGGACACACGGCGGGGCACGTCTCGCTCCACCGCCCGGCGGACGGGGTGCTGATCGCGGGCGACGCCGTCCTCCCCCGCATCACCCCCACACTGGGAGTGAACCGCCAGCGCGCGGACCCGGTGGGCGACTACGTGGCGGCACTGGAGCGGCTGGAGGCGCTCGCGCCCGTCCTCATCCTGGGCGGCCACGGCGCGCCGACGGGCCCGCAGCGCATCCGCGAGCTGCGCGACGCCGCCGAGGCCGAGACGGAAGCGGTGAACGCGTGCCTGGACGGCGGGCCGATGAGCACCTGGGAGGTGGTGAAGCGGCGCTACCCGGGGCGCGACCTCGCCCCCTCCACGCGGATGCTGGCGATCCGCGAGACGCGCGCGCACCTGGACCGGCTGGCCGCCGCGGGACGCGCCGTCGTACACCCGTCGCCGGACGGGGCGGAGATCTTCTCCCGCCCCTCGTAGCACCCGGCCCGCGCCGACCGCGCGCGCCACGATTTCCCGTCCGGAGCCATTCGATGTCCAAGCTGCTCGGTATCCTCCTTCTCCTGATCGGCGCCGTGGTGCTCGTGCCGCAGCTTCGCGCGCGGGCCATGCCCCACGTGCAGCCGGCGCTCAACCCGTTCTACGAATGGTCCGCGCGCAACCGCGTCAACGACATCGTGGAGATCCTGCACGAAGAGGAGACGCTGGGGCGCAACATACCGGATCCGGCGAGCTTCGCGGGCTTCGTGGCCCGGCGCGACTTCCAGCAGGACGCCGCGAACGACCCCTGGGGAACGCCGTTCTACCTGCGCCTCACGCGCAAAGCGTACTTCGTGGGCTCGGCGGGACGCGACCGCCTCCCCAACACGGCGGACGACATCGTCTCCGCCCCGCAGCCCCGCAATCCGGCGGTGCGCCGGTGAGCGCGATGTTGAAGGTGGGGCTCACCGGAAACATCGCGGCGGGCAAGTCCACGGTGGCGCGCATCTGGCGCTCGCTCGACGCCACCGTCGTGGACGCCGACGTCCTGTCGCGGCAGGCGGTGGAGCCGGGGACGCCGGCGCTGGCCCGCATCGTGGAGGAGTGGGGCGACGAGGTGGTGGAGGCCGGGGGCGGGCTGGACCGCGCTGCGTTGCGCCGCATCGTCTTCGCCGACCCGAGCGCGCGCGAGCGGCTGGAGGCCATCGTCCACCCCGCCGTCGCCGAGTTGCGCGAGGAGGCGTACCGCGCCGCGGAAGAGCGGGGGGAGCGTGTGGTGGTGGCGGACATCCCCCTCCTCTTCGAAGCGGGGCTGGTGGACGACTTCGATGCGATTGTGCTGGTGGACGCCCCCGAGGAGGTGCGCCTGGCGCGGCTGGTGGGCGACCGCGGGATGGACCCGGAGGAGGCGCGCCGCATGATCGCCGCGCAGATGCCCTCGGAGCTGAAGCGCGCGCGCGCCGACTTCGTGATCTCCAACACGGGGACGCTGATGGAGCTGGACCGCAGATCGCGCGAGGTGTGGACCGAGCTCCTGCGGCGCGCGCGTGGATGAGCTGCTGCGCGTGGACATGCACGTCCACACCCGCCACTCGCCGGATTCGCTGAACCCGCTGGAGGGGATCCTCGCGGCGATGGACGAGCGGGGGATCGATCGCGTGGTCATCGCCGACCACAACCGCATCGACGGCGCCCTCCGCCTGCGCGACCTCGCGCCCGCGCGCGTGCTGGTGGGCGAGGAGGTGAAGACGCGCGAGGGGCCGGACATCATCGGCATCTTCCTCACCGAAGCGATCCCCCGCGGCACGCCATTGCGCGAGACGTGCGAGGCGATCCGGGGTCAGGGCGGCGTTGTGTACGTCCCGCACCCCTTCGACACGCGCCGCAGCGGGGCGGGGGAGCTGCTGGACGAGATCTCCGAGCTGGTGGACGTGGTGGAGGCGCACAACGCGCGCACCTTTCGACCCGAGCTGAACGAAAGGGGCGAATCGTGGGCGCGCGCGGCCGGAAAGCGCCTCGGCGCGGGCTCGGACGCGCACACGCTGGCCGAGATCGGTGCCGCCTTCGTGGAGGTGCCCCCGTTCGAGCCCACGCGCGACGCATTCCTCCGCGCGCTGGATGCAGGGCGGGTGGCGGCGCGGGGGACCTCGTCGCAGCTCGTGGTGCTGGGCTCGGCGTATGCAAAGGTGCGCAAGCTGATCCTTCCCGACTGAACCGGAGCGATACCATGCGACTTTTGATCGCCGCCCTGCTGCTGTGCTCTGCCTGCTCGCGCCACGAGCCCGGCGCCGACGGTGCACCCGCATCCGCCGAGCAGACCCCGCCCACCCCCGGCGCCGTCCAGGCCGACAGCGCCAAGTCCGACGTCACCGGCCCGAACGGCCCGCGCACCGGCGGGTGATCCCCGAAACCAAAGGCTCACGCGAAGCCGCTAAGGCGCAAAGAAAGTACTTCCGAGTCTTCCCTTCGCGTCTTCGCGCCTTTGCGTGACACCTTGCGTGGGCGCCGCCGCGGGGCTAGATCGTGCGGCCCGCGCGGGCTCGCCGCCGCGGGATGAACGAGGGTCGAAGAAATGAGCGATCACAACAACTACCGGCGCGAGGCCCCCGTGGACCTCGCGTCCATCTTTTTGGGGCCCAAGGGCGAGAACGCGGACGTCTTCGAGCGGCTGCTGCTGGAGGCGTTCCGCGACCACGTCTTCTGGCGGCGCAACTTCCACCCGGAGGACGGCTTCCAGGTGCGGGAGATGGACCGGCTCGCGCCCGAGTACCAGGCCTCGCTGTCCACGCTCTCCACCGAGCTGATGGGGCTGCTGGGAGAGCTCAAGGCGGGGGTGCCGTTCTTCAGCCCGCGCTACATCGGACACATGTCGAGCGACCTGACGATGGCGAGCCTGATCGGCTACTTCGCCACGATGCTCTACAACCCGAACAACGTGGCGGCCGAGGCGTCGCCGGTCACCACGCGGATGGAGCTGGAGGTGGCGGACCAGCTCGCGCGCATGATCGGCTACGACCCCGCGAAGCAGTGGGGGCACCTCACGTCGGGCGGCACCGTCGCGAACTTCGAGGCGCTCTGGGTCGCTCGCAACGTGAAGTACCTTCCCGTCGCGGTGCGCTGGGCGGCGGAGGAGGCGGGGGTGGGCGGGCTGTCGGTGGGCACTCCCGCGGGCGGGCGCGCCTCGCTGGACGACATGGACCTGTGGGGCCTCCTCAACGTCGCGCCCGAGGACGCCATGGACCTGGCCGACGTCTTCCGCGCGCGTCTGGGGGACGACGGCGCGGCGGTGGAGGCGCTGGCGCAGCACTCGCTGGCCGGGCTCGGATACCAGGAGTTCGGGCGCCGCCTTTCGCAGCAGTTTGGGGACGCGCTGCAGGACGGCGCGGTGCTGGTCCCTTCCACCGCGCACTACTCGTGGGAGAAGATCTGCCGCGCGCTTGGGATCGGCGGGCGGCAGCTCATCCACGTCCCTGTGGACCGGCGCTTTCGGATGGACCCGGCCGCGCTGGAGGCGACGGTGCACGCCCTGGCGGACCGCAAGCAGCCCATCATCGCCTGCATCTCGGTGATCGGGACGACGGAGGAGAGCGCGGTGGACCGCCTGGATATGATCGCAGACGTACGCGACCGGGTGGCGCGGGAGCGCGGCGTCGCTTTCCACCTGCACGCGGACGCGGCGTGGGGCGGCTACGCGGCCTCCATCACCCGCGGGCCGGACGGGCGCCGCCGCTCCTACGAGGACGCGCTCGCCGACTACGCGCCCGAGGCGTGGCCCGAAGAGGGAGTGTACCGTGGTCTCTGCGCAATGGAGCGCACCGATACCGTCACCATCGATCCGCACAAGCTGGGCTTCATCCCGTACCCGGCGGGCGCGGTCTCCTTTCGCGACCTGCGCGTGCGCGAGCTGGTGGCGGTGGAGGCGCCGTACCTGTTCCACCGCGGCGCGTCGGAGTGGGGGTACATCGGGCGCTTCATCTTTGAGGGATCCAAGCCGGGCGCGGCGGCGGCGGGGGTGTGGATGTCGCACAAGGTGCTGCCGCTGGACTCCAGCGGCTACGGCCGGTTGATCGGCGAGACGGCGCGCGGCGCCCTCCTCCTGCACCGCCGCCTGGCGAGCGGCGACTGGGGCCCGTTCACCCTCGTTCCGCTCCCCCTGCCGGACCTGAACATCGTCTGCTTCGCCATTGGCCACCCGTCGCTCACCACGCTGGAGGCGACCAACGACTTCGCCGGGCGCGTGTACGGCGCCATGAGCGTGTCGGAGGAGCGCTCCGCGCGGCAGCTCGACTACTTCGTCACCAAGACCGTGCTGCGCGCCCGTGAGTACGGCCACGCCGCCGACCCTATCCTCCAGGGGCTCGGCTTCTCCCGCGAGGACTACGAGCGCGCCGGCGGCGTCAGCGTCATCCGCTGCACGGTGATGGCCCCGTTCCTCGCCTCCCGGCGCGGGAAGATGGACTTCGTAGGCGGGTTCGCGAAGACGCTGCGGGGGGTGCTGGAGGCGGTGTTGTGAGGGCGGGAGGGGGGTCTGTGTGCGTAGGTCGGCGTGGGGGCACGCGGGGTCCCCCTCTCCCCGGCCCTCTCCCCCGCAAGCGGGGGAAAGGGTGCACTCCGCCTCTCTCGGGCATCTGCTCGCAGGGCGCGGTTGATCGTGCCGACCTTCCGCCTGCCTCGCCTGACGCCTTACGCACCGATCCCGTAGGGGCAGCCCCGCGTGGCTGCCCGTGCTCGCCGCCGCGCCGCCGCCCGCCCGCGGCACCCATGCCCGTGAAAAG
>DASVVI010000195.1:0-4046 GCA_036386635.1 Longimicrobium sp. | reverse complement strand
GAACAGGCCGTTCTCCCCCGCGTCCAGGAATACGCCGTCCAGCGTCGAGCCGGTTTCCTTCCACCCATCTTGCGACGCGAACGCGTCCGCGAGCGGCAGCGGTCCCGCCGCGTCGATGCGCTGGATCGGCTTCCGGCCCTTCATCACCTCGCCGAAGCCGATGCGCTTCCACGAGATGGCGGCGGTGGGCTTGATCTCCTTGACCGCCGGGGCGCCCGGAGTGCGCGCCATCAGGTAGAGGAGGAGCGTGTGCGCCCCCGCCACCGCGCTCTTGGCCAGGAGCTGCCGCGACGGCCGGTCCTCGGAGTGGGTGAAGGGGATGTTGAGCCCCAGCCCGCCCGTCCCCGCCGTCCCCACCTTGAGGTACGCGCGCGTCCCCACCTCCGTCATCGCGTTGAGCGCGACGTAGACGTGGTGGATCAGGTTGGGGAGGTAGAGCGTGAGGAGGTGCCGCTCCACCATCTCGCCGCTCACCTCCTCGCGGCGGGCGGCGTCTCGCAGGCCGGTGGCGCTCTGGAAGACGTTCTGGTACGCGAACCCGGTGGCGGTGTTCACGCAGTCGATCACGATCTCCGGCCGGTGGCGGAAGATCAGGTCGCCGAGCGCGTTGGCCCGCACCGCGTCGCCGCCGAGCGAGCCGTAGAGCCCGTCCAGCACCTGCCCGCGCGCGCCCGCGTCGTTCATCAGCGTCTCGCGCGCCGCGTCCTTGAGCGCGGCCGGCACGAACAGGTTCCCCCACTCCGCCAGCAGCTCGGTGCCGCCGGCCTCGGGGCGCAGCAGCTCAACCCCCTCCCTGGCCTCCCCCTCCGTGAGCGCGGCGATCACGACCACGGCCGGCTGGTGCAGCAGTAGCTCCCGCGCCGCCGCGAGCCCCACCAGCCCCGAGCCGCCCAGAATCAGGATGCGCGAACCCTTGATGTCCATTTGATCGATTTTATCGGATGAAAACAGCGCGTCACACAGAGACACAGAGGGGACGGAAAGAATGACAGAAAGAAGTTCTCTGTCGTCTTGTAGTTCCCTCCGTGCTCTCTGTGTGATGCCTTTCTTTTACTCTTCGGAATCCGGACGTGCGCGCTTGCGGGGCGGGCGCTTCCCTTCCTTGCCGAGGGCGCTCAGCTCGCTCGGTGCGATGACGCGCCACTTGCCGGATGGCAGCTCGCCCAGCTCCACGGGCCCGAAGCGCCTGCGGGTGAGGCGGCGTACCGGGTGCTCGATGGCCTCCATCATCCGGCGGATCTCGCGCTTCTTCCCCTCGCGCAGCACCACGCGAACGCGAAAGACGTCCACGTCCACCGGGTGAAGGCGCTGCACCTCCTCCGCCTTGGCGAGCCCTTCCTCCATCTCCACACCCTCCAGCAACCGCTCCATCTCGTGGTTCGTCAGCTTCCCCTCCACATCCACCAGGTACTCCTTGGTGGTGCCGAACGAGGGGTGCAGCAGCCGGTTGGAGGTGTCGCCGTCGTTGGTGAGCAGCAGCAGCCCCTCGCTGTCGCGGTCCAGCCGGCCCACGTGGAAGAGGGAGTGGTACTTCTCCGGCAGCAGGTCGTAGATGGTGCGGCGGCCGAAGTTGTCGTGGCGGCTGGTGACGTAGCCCTTGGGCTTGTGCAGCGCCAGCCAAACCGTCTCCTCCAGCGCCACCGCCTCGCCGTCCACCGTCACGCGGTCCTGCCCCGGACGCACCTTGGTGCCGGGAGTCGTCACCTGGTGGCCGTTCACGGACACGCGCCCCTGCGCGATCAGCTCTTCGCAGGCGCGGCGGCTGGCCACACCGGAGCGGGCCAGGTAGGCCTGCAGGCGTACGGGCTCGCCGCTCTCCTGCGGGGGGCGCTCACCCCGGGGGGGCTTCGGCATCGGGACCTGCTCCAGGTTCTCGGCGGGCCAGCACCACCGGAAGCTCCTCCGGTCTCGGAAGGTCGTCCAGCGTGCGGAACCCGAAGTGTTGAAGGAAAAACGTCGTCGTACCATACAGCAGGGGGCGGCCGAGCCCTTCGCCGCGCCCCACCACGTCCACCAGACCGCGCTCCTGCAGCGTCTTGAGCACGCCGCCCGCGCCCACCCCGCGGATCTCCTCCACCTCCGCGCGCCCCACCGGCTGGCGGTACGCGATGATGGCGAGCGTCTCCAGCGCCGGTCCGCTCAGGCGGTGCGTGGCCGGCACCGAGTCGAACCGCTCCAGCACCGGCGCGTACTCGGGGCGCGTGAGGAGCTGGAATCCGCCGCCCACTTCGAAGACGGTGAAGGCGCGCTCGTGCCGGTCGTACTCCGCGCGCAACTCGGCGACCGCCGCCTCCACCCGCTCCTCGTCCAGCTCCTCGTCCGCCCGCGCCAGCTCGGCCGCGCTCAGCGGCGACTCGCTGGCGAAGAGGAGCGCTTCCACGATGCGGCTCGCCCTCACGCTACCCTTCCCGCGGACGGCTCCGGTAGATCCAGAGCGACGCAAACGGCGCCGCCTGGCGGACGCGCACCATCGACCGCTTCGCCATCTCCAGGCACGCCAGCAGCGACGCGACGGCGTGGATGCGCGTCCCCCACGGCAGCACCAGCTGCGCGAACTCCACGCGGCGCGACTGGTGGAGGGCGGCGGCGATCTCGTCCATCTTGTCCTCGATCTTCACGTCGCGGCCGCGCACCGTGTGCACCGGCTCCTCCGCGCCCAGCCGCTCGGCCATGCCGATGGCGGCGCTCCACACCTCGTCCCACGACGTGTCCAGCGGCAGGTCGGCCAGCCGCGGCGTGGGCCGCACCTCCACGAAGCCGCGGGCGAAGAGGCGGCTGCGGTCGCGCTCGGCCTGCTCCAGGAGCCGCGCGGCCTCGCGGAAGTGCTCGTACTCCAGCAGGCGGCGCACCAGGTCGGCGCGGGGGTCCTCCCCCTCCTCGTCGTCCGCGCGGCGCGGGAAGAGCATCTGCGCCTTGATCCTCACCAGCGTGGCCGCCATCTCCAGGAACTCCCCCGCCCTTTCCAGCTCCCACCGCTCCAGCGTGCGGATGGCGTCCAGGAACTGGTGCGTGATCCGCGCGATGGGGATGTCGAAGATGTCGACGTCCTGGTTGCGGATCAGGTGCAGCAGCAGGTCCAGCGGCCCGGAGAAGCGCTCCAGGTCGATCTCGAACGGACCCCGGACCGCTGCCTCCGCCGTGGCCGTCACACAGCCATGGCGGCCAGGAGGGCCAGGTTCATGAAGAACCCCGTCAACCCCCAGACCACGGGCGAGAGGAAGTCGAGCATGCCGGTGAGCAGCAGGCCCCAAAGGATCAGAAAGCCGTACTGGTCCAGCTGGCGGTACGACTCGCGCGCGCCGGCGGGGAGGTAGTGGTACAGCACCTTGGAGCCGTCCAGCGGCGGAATCGGCAGGATGTTGAACACGATCAGTCCCAGATTTACCATGATCCCACCGACGATGAACTGCGACACGGTGTTCGCGACCGTCCCATCCGCCGCCGGAGAGCCGCGTTGGACGGCAAAGAATACGGCGAGTGCAACGGTGAAGAGCACCACCAGCACGAAGTTCATGAACACGCCGGCCAGCGACACCAGGATGTCGCCCGTTCGGTAGTTGCGCAGCTTGCGCACGTCCACGGGAACCGGTTTCGCCCACCCCAGCAGCGGGAGCCCTCCGCTCAGCGTGGCGAGCGCGGGAAAGAGCAGGCTCCCGATGGGGTCGATGTGCGAGCGCGGGTCCAGCGTGACGCGCCCCAGCCTCGCCGCCGTATCGTCGCCCTGTTTGAGCGCGACCCAGGCGTGGCCGAACTCGTGGACGGTGAAGGCGAGGCAGAGAACCGGGAGGTAGAGCAGCAGAGTGTTGAGCGTGTTCTCCATGGGCGCAAGCTAGCGGGGTGCCATATCCTTGTCAAAGAAGGTGAACACGGGGCGCGGGTTGACACGCGGGGCGGACGTGGGTATCTTTTCGGCTTCCGTTTTCCCGGGAATTTTTCCGCGAACACCATCGAGTGGCGCCTCGGCGCCGATCTGCTGGAGGCCAGCTTTGCCCAACGTCAAGTCCGCCGAGAAGAGGATGCGGACCAGCGCGCTCCGCAACGAGCGT
>DASVVI010000194.1:0-2651 GCA_036386635.1 Longimicrobium sp. | reverse complement strand
AGCCCCGGCACACGCTTAATCGCGCGTGCCGGGGCCTGGTGTACCTCGTTCCGCGGAACCGGCGTTTCTCGAGCCGGCTTCAGCCGCCTTCGCGTGGTTCCAGCCGGGGGCTTTAGCCCCCGGCGTTCACGCCCCCCGGCGACCCCGCCGCCGGACCCATGCCCGCCTCCCGCACCGATCCCGCCCCCGCGGAGCCTGCGAAGGCAGGCTTCCCGCCGTTGTTGCAGCGGTTTCAACCGCCAGTGTCGAGCCAGCGCACTAACGCACTCACGCACTCACGCACTTTCCTCAGTACGCCGTCCCGTTCGCCCGCTTCCCGCCCGAGGACGCCAGCGACGAAACCGCCGTGTGCAGCACGAACCCGCCCGTCGCCGAGGTATCCGGGCTGCGGTTCATCGACACGCCGTCCGTGCCCGCGAGCGACGACGTGTAGGTGAAGCTGTTGATGGTCGTCGCGCCGTTCTTGACGATCACCTGGTCGCCGCCGTTGGCCAGGTTGAGCGCGCCGGTCGATGCCGCGACGGCGTTGGTGAGCCCGGCCGGGATGCTCCCCGACCCGCCGTACACCACGATCGCCTTCCCCGCGCCCAGCGTGGTGCCCGCCGCGAATGTGTGGCGCACCCCGCCGCCGTCCGAGATCGTCCAGCCGCCGATGCCGATCGACGTCCCACCCACGTTCACCAGCTCCACGAACTCGCCCGTGACGTCGCTCCCCGGCTCGTTCGCCATGATCTCGTTGATGATCACCTTCGCCGGAGTCGCGGCCGCGGCGATGGTGAAGGCACCGTCGCTTGCGTCGGTCACCGTTGGAGCGCTGGCGTCAGAGATGCGCACCTTTGCCGCGGTGCTCGCGGTGGAGGGCACCGTCCAGCCGTAGCTACCGGCCGCGGCGGGGGTGCTGGCGGTGATCTGCGTCCAGGCGGTGCCGTCCAGCGTGTACTCCAGCTTCACGTTGGACACCGCCGCGGAGGTCCAGGTGATCGTCTGGCTGCTTCCGGCCGTGTACGACTCGCCACCGTTCGGCGCCGTGACGTGCACCGCTGGCGTGGTGCCACCGCCGCTGCCGAAGGTGTAGCGCGAGAGCACCGGGTAGTGGTCGCTGGTGCTGGTGGCATAGTTGGCGACGTACGAGTCCACCCGGTACACCTGGACGGAGCCGGCCGAGTAGGTCGCGCTCGCCTCGTTGGTGATCAGGTGGTGGTCGATCATGTCCGTGTACGACGTGGTCGACGCGGTCCCCGCATCCGAGAGCGTCTTGGTGGGGAAAGCGTAGCGCGCCACGTCGTCCACGAAGTTCTTGTACGGCGACGCCTTCCCCGCGGTGATGGAGGTGTCCACGTCGTCGTTGAAGTCGCCCACCACGAACACCTTTTGCGTGGGATAGGTGCTGTCCAGGTACGACTTCAGCGCGGCCGACGCGTTGGCGCGGCGCTGCCAGCTCGCGTCGTCGTTGAAGGCCTTGGCGTGCATGACGATGAAGACGACGTCCTCTGTGACGCCGTTCAGCGTCATGCGCAGCGTCACCTCCAGAGGCGGGCGCCCGGCGAAGTCTGCATCGTAGGCGGTCAGGATGATCTTGGCGCCGAGCAGCGTGGCCATCGAAGACTTGTAGAGGATCCCCACCTTCTGCTCGGTGGCGCCGTAGTACGTGGAGCCGCCGGTGACGACGGACTCGCCCGCCAGCAGGCCGGTGTAGCCGGTGAGCTGCGATTCCAGGCTGTTCCAGTGCGCCTGGTCCACGATCTCGGCCACGCCCCACACGTCCATGTCCGCGCCGGAGATGATGTCGCGCGCGTTGGCGAGCTGCAGCGCCTCGTCGGCGGGCCCGTTGCCCGTGCTGCCGAACCACTCGATGTTCCAGCTCGCCACATCCAGCGTCGATGCCGTCCCCTGCGCCGGCACCGTCGCCAGCCGCGGCGCGATGACGGAGTGCGAGGAGAGCGGCGTGTCGCACGCGGCGAGCGGGAGCGCAAGGCCGAGCAGGAGCGCGGCACGCGAAGGCCAGGCCAGGATCATCTGCACCTCGGATAGGGGAGCTGTTTCCGACTGCGGTTGTTTGTGTGCGGGTAATGTATGTGAGCGGGCGCGTTTTGAGCAGGGGGCGGATGGAACGGCATCACGCCAAAGGCACACGGCTGGCTTCCACGATGGAGATCATGGACGGACACCCACCGGACGAACGCGAGCAGGCGCGGGAGATCTTTCGCGCTCTGATCGAGATCGACACCTCGCCCGAGCACGGCACCACGGACGCCGCCTGGGCCGCCGCGGGGTGGCTGCGCGCGGGCGGCTTCCCCGCGGAGGACGTCAGCGTGCTGGGCCCCGACCCGCGCAAGCACAATCTGGTCGCCCGCCTGCGCGGCACCGGCGCCCATCCGCCGATCCTCCTCCTGGCGCACCTGGACGTGGTGGACGCGCGGCCGGAGGACTGGACCGTCCCGCCCTTCCATCTGACCGAGGAGGACGGCTGGTTCTACGGGCGCGGCACGCTGGACGACAAGGCGATGTGTGCGCTCTGGCTGGCCGCCCTGGTCCGCATGCGCCGCGAGGGCTTCGTCCCCGACCGCGACCTGATCGTGGCGCTCACCGCCGACGAGGAGGGTGGAGAGCACAACGGCGCCGCCGGGCTCGTGGAGCACCATCGTCCGCTG
>DASVVI010000193.1:0-1758 GCA_036386635.1 Longimicrobium sp. | reverse complement strand
TTCTTACCCCCCATGCGTAGACTTCTCATTGCCATCGGCGTGCTTCTGGCCGCGCACGTCGCCCTGCTCTTCGTGCGCCCCAGCGGCGCGGCCTCCGAAACGGCGGACGGCGCGGACCGGCTCGACGTCGGGATCGTGTTCGATGTCGGCGGGCGCGGCGACAAGTCGTTCAACGACGGTGCCTACATCGGCGCCGAGCGCGCGGCACGCGAGCTCGGTGCCCACGTGCGCTTCGTGGAGCCAGGCGAGGGCTCGGACCGGGAGGCCGGCCTCCGCCTCCTTGCCGCGCAGGGGATGGACCTCGTCATCGGCGTGGGCTTCATCTTCACCGACGACCTGAAGGGGCTGGCGAAGGAGTACCCCGACACCCGCTTCGCCGGGGTGGACTACTCGGTGGAGACCGACGACAAGGGGAACGTCGTGCCGCCCCCCGCCAACCTTGCCGCTCTCAAGTTCCGCGAGGAGCAGGGCTCCTTCCTGGTGGGCGCGCTCGCCGCCCTCGTCTCCAGGACCGACCGCGTGGGCTTCGTGGGGGGGATGGACATCCCGCTGATCCACAAGTTCGAGGCGGGGTACCGCGCCGGGGTCATGCACGTGTGCCGCGGGTGCCGCGTCGTCGCCCAGTATGCCGGCGTAACCCCGGAAGCGTTCCGCAACCCGGGGCGTGGCAAGGAGCTGGCGCTGAGCCAGTACAACGGCGGTGTGGACGTGATCTTCCACGCCTCCGGCTCCACCGGGCTCGGCGTGTTCGAGGCGGCGCGCGCCACGGGGAAGCTGGCGATCGGCGTGGACGCAGACCAGTACCCGGAGGCGCCCGGCTTCGTCCTCACCTCCATGGTGAAGGGGGTGGACAACGCCGTGTTCGACGCCATCCAGCGCGCCAGGAGCGACACCTTCAAGGGCGGCGTCTACGAGTTCGGGCTCCGCGAGGGCGGGGTGCGCTACGTGTACGACGAGAACAACCGGAAGCTGATCCCGGACTCGGTCCGCGCGCGCGTGGAGCAGCTCAGGTCGGAGATCATCGCCGGGCGGATCCAGGTCCCGTCGACGCGCTGATCTCACGCCGGGACACGGACGAGCGCTTCTCTCCGTCTTCCGCGTGAGACCCTCTCATCCCCTCTCTCTGAGGAACCCGTGCCACCCAACACCCATGCCGCCTCCGCCGCGGCGGTGCGTATCACCGGGATCGAGAAGTCGTTCGGTCCCGTGCGCGCCAACCACGGCGCCAGCCTGGAGGTGGGCGCCGGCGAGATCCACGCCCTGATGGGCGAGAACGGCGCCGGCAAGTCTACCCTGATGCGGATCCTGAGCGGGATGTTCACCCCCGACGCGGGAAGCGTGGAGGTGAACGGCCGCGACGTCACCGGCTGGTCCACCGCGCAGGCCATCGCCGCCGGCGTGGGGATGGTGCACCAGCACTTCATGCTCGTTCCCACCCTGACCGTGGCGGAGAACGTGGTGCTGGGCACCGAGCCCCGCCGCGGGCTGGTGCTGGACCGCGAGCGCGCCCGCCGCGAGGTGCGCGAGCTCAGCGAGCGCACGGGGCTGCGCGTGGACGTGGACCGCAGGGTGAGCAAGCTTTCCGTGGGCGAGGCGCAGCGCGTGGAGATCCTCAAGGTCCTCTACCGCGGCGCGCGCATCCTGATCCTCGACGAGCCGACCGCGGTGCTCTCGCCGCCCGAGGTGCGCGAGCTGTGGGCCGTGCTGCGCGGGCTCGCGGCGGAGGGCGGCACCGTCGTCCTCATCACGCACAAGCTC
>DASVVI010000192.1:0-3836 GCA_036386635.1 Longimicrobium sp. | reverse complement strand
CTGAATAGAAACTTCCGCTCGCGGCCGTCAGGCCGCCTTCCGGATCTCCACTTCGTAGCCGAGGTTCTTGAGACGGGTGGTGAGGCGGCGCACCGTTTTGTCCCGGTTCTCTCGTTCGAAGAAATCCGGGCCCAAGTCCTGATAGGGTGCGTCGTTCTTCAGCATGTGATAGATGGCCCGGAGCATCGTGTTCGCCACCGCGATCACTGCTTTCTTACTTCCCCGCCGGCTCTTGATGCGATGGAACCGCGCGTTCAGATAACAGTTGCGCTGGTGGCTCGCTGCCCAAGCGCACTGGGTCATGGTCGCCTTCAGCCATCTTCCAGGCTTGGTGCGGCTGCTCCTCGTCTTCCCGCCCGTCTTGTTCAGGCCCGGCGAAATAGAGCCCCAGCCCACCAGGTGGTCGGCCGACGGGAAGACGCTCATGTCCACCCCGATCTCGGCGATGATCGAGGCTGCCGCGTTGCGCTTGATCCCCGGCATGGTGCACAGCAGCTCTACCTCGTGACGAAAGGGCTCCAGCGCCTCTTCGATCCGCGCTTCCAGCGCCGCCACCGCCGCCTCGACGGACTCGATGTGCATCAGGTGCAGCGAGAACATGAAGCGATGATGCTCCGTCACGTTCCCCTGGAGCGCCTCCACGATCTTGGCCCGGGGCGCCTTCACCCGCGGGTCGGCCAGGCGAGCCAGCTTCTCCGGGTTCCGCTCTCCTTCGGCAAGCGCGTTGAGGATCTTGCGCCCGCTCACCCCCATGATGTCGGTCAGGACGCTGGTGAGCTTGATGTTCGCGTCCTCCAGCACTTTCTGGATGCGCTGCACGTGCCGGGCATGCTCGCCCATCATCTGCTTGCGTGTGCGCGTCAGATCCCGAAGCTCCTGGATGGGTGTCGGCGGCACGAAGCTGGCCCGGATGAGCCCGTGCGCCAGCAGGTCGGCGATCCAGGCCGCATCCTTCTGATCGCTCTTGCGGCCCGGTACCGTCTTCATCTGCTTCGCGTTGCCCAGCACCATCTCGAACGAGCCCTCCAGGATGTGCCAGACCGGCTTCCAGTACACACCCGTGGCTTCCATCGCCACGTGCGTCACCCCGTGCGAGAGCAGCCACTCCTGAAGCCGCAGCAGCTCCCTCGTACTCGTGCCGAACTCCGCCAGATCGTGCCTGACCTGCTGCCCTTCCGCAATCCGGGCGCAGGCGACCACCAGCTCCGAGTGTACGTCCAGACCCGCGCAGCGGGGATGCAGAACCTCCATTTCTCACCTCCGGGCTCTGTGAAACGGTCCCGGTGCCGGCGTGGAGTCCCGACGGCAGAAAATCTGAATGACGCGCTCACTAGGCCGATTCGCTCGGCGGCAGCACTGCAGGGTGCTTGCGGGACTCTGGGCTCTGACTCAGGAGCGGGCTCCATCGCACCAATGGGACGCCGACCTCTACGCCGACACCGTACCCATATCTTAAATTGCAGTCCCGTTTCATTCCACCGGGTCAGCCGCAGGCTGGTGGAAGACTCAGGATGACAAAAGGTGAGGGCCTGTGGAGCGCGGTTTTTCCTCGCCCTGCGTCTCTGCGCCTCCGCGTGAGACCCGCGGTTTACCAGGGACGTGAGCCGGCCCCGGCGGGCACGGCGCGGTCGGGCGCGCGCAGGGAGCCGATCTCGGTGCGCAGGCTCTCGGGGCTGTTGGCGGCGGCCATCGCCTCGTCCTCCTCCACCCACCCCTGCACCACCATCAGGGCAAGGGCGCGCTCCAGGGTCTGCATCCCGCTGGCCCTGTCGTTCATCGCGCCTTCGATGAGCGACGGCTTGTTCTCCTTGATGTTGTTCTGCACCGGCGTGGTGTTCAGGAGGATCTCGTAGGCGCCCAGCCGGCCACCGCCGCGCTTCCTCACCAGGCGCTGCGTGACGATGGCGCGCAGCACGTCCGCGAACTGGGTGCGCACCTGCTGCTGCCGCTCGGGGGGCATCATGTCGACCACGCGGTTGGCCGTCTTGGTGGCGCTGCTGGTGTGCAGCGTTCCAAAGACCAGGTGCCCCGTCTCGGCGGCGGAGAGGGCGAGCTGCATCGTCTCCACGTCGCGGATCTCGCCGACCACCACCACGTCCGGGTCCTCGCGCAACGCCGCCCGTAGCGCGAGCGGAAAGGAGGGGACGTCGCGCCCCACTTCGCGGTGCGTGACGATGGAGGTGCGGCTCTCGTGCGTGAACTCGACCGGGTCTTCGATGGTGATGATGTGCCCCGCGCGCTGCCGGTTGATGAGGTCCACCAGGG
Source organism: Longimicrobium sp. (assembly GCA_036386635.1). Classification (GTDB taxonomy): domain Bacteria; phylum Gemmatimonadota; class Gemmatimonadetes; order Longimicrobiales; family Longimicrobiaceae; genus Longimicrobium. The sequence continues at coordinate 1,571 of DASVVI010000192.1, read as the reverse complement.
CCGCCAGCGTAGTCGACTTGCCGGAGCCGGTGGGGCCCGTCACCAGCACGAGGCCGTTGGGGATGCGCGCCAGCCCCGTGATGGCCGGCGGAAGGCGGAGGTCCTGGGCGCTGGGGATGACGGCCGGGATCACACGAAGCACCGCGCCCACGCCACGCCGGCCCGTGTACACGTTCACCCGAAAGCGCCCCAGCTCCGGCGATTCATAGGCGAAGTCCAGGTCCTCCGTGTCGCGCCAGCGCTCGCGCAGCGGCGCGTCCATCACCTCCTGCACCACGGCCTGGATGTGGTCGCCCGCCAGCGCCGTCATCTGCAGGGGGATCATCTCGCCGTCCACCCGGATGCGCGGCTCGATCCCGGGGGAAAGGTGGAGATCGGAACCCTGGTGGTCGATGAGGGTGCGGAGGAGGAGGTTGAGGCGGGGCTGATCCATGGTCGTGAGCCTGTTCTCTGATCCGGGGTATCTCGAGTGCAGAGGGCTTGATCGCCCGCCGCCCATCCGCCCGGCTGCCCGCCGGGTCCGCCACCGTCCACACGCAGGAAGCCATGCCGCGTCCCGCCCATCTCCAGACCGCCCTCCGCATCGCGCCGATCGCCCTCGCCCTTTCCGCCTGCGCCTCGGCCGGCGGGCTGCGCCGCGCGGACGGTCCGTTCCTGCCGGCAAGCTCCGTTACTAGATACCCCGGGTCCGGGGGGGCGTATCCCGCGCCCGCCGCCCAGGCCGTGCCCACGGGCCCCCCGCTCCCGGCCGGCCTGGTCAACGAGGGCGGGCTGAAGCCGCTCCCCGGCGCGCGCTACGCCGGTGTGGGGCCGCTGGGCGCGCTGGTGATCCCGGTGTCAATCGGCAACCGCGTCCCCACCTACGACGAGCGCACCCTCGCCGCGCGGCTCTTCGGAGAGGGGAGCGACGAGGGCGGGACCGTGCGCGACCTGCTGACGCGCGAGTCGGGCGGGGCGATGCGCTTCACCACGCGCACCCTCCCCCTGCTGGTGGCTCCGCAGTGGCGCGCCCCCCCGGGGCAGCCGCGCGAGCTGGAGCGCCTGGCCTCGATGGCGCTCGATTCGTGGGCGCGCCAGATGGACCTGAGCGTATACGACAACGACGGCTCGGACGGCATCCCCACTTCACGCGACGACGACGGGCAGATCGACCTGGTGATCCTGACGGTGGAGTCGGATACGCCCTTCCCCAGCCGCATCGTGCACCCGGAGCTCGAGCTGCGCTCGGGCGGGCGCCGGCTGCGTGCGGGCCACGTGCTGGCCGTCCACGTCCCCCGTGGCGCGCAGCCGGACGTGATGGGGACCACGCGCCTGATCCTCCACACGCTGGGGCTGGGGGATAGCGAGTGCTTCTTCCCGGAGGGGTACGGCCGCACCCTCTCGTCGCTGGCCCGCGCGCGGCTGGGGTGGCTGGCCGCGTCGCCCGTCCCGCGTTCGGGCACGTACCGCTTCCCCGAGAGCCACGGCGTCGTCATCCCGCTCGCCGACATGCCCGCGGGGATGGGTTTCTGGCTGCTGGAGCGGCAGGCGGAGCGGATCTACGCGTCCCGCGTGGCGCGGCAGGCGGACGG
>DASVVI010000191.1:0-8840 GCA_036386635.1 Longimicrobium sp. | reverse complement strand
GCGGCCCCTCCCCCAAAACTGCCCGGGGGAGGGGCGGTGGCGGGCATGCGTGCGCGGCGGCAGAGTGCGTCGCGCGGCGGGGCACGGGCAGCCACGTGGGGCGGCCCCTACAGGGATCGGTGCGTTATGCGAGGGTCTGCGCAGCGGCGAGGGCGGGCAGACACGCAGGTCTGCCCCTACCGGTTCGGTGTGCGCGTGGCGGGGGGCGGAGCCGCGCAGGGCACGGGCGCGATAAATCGCGCCCCTACAATGACATCCGCGTGACGGAAAGGTGTCCACGCCCCCTCTCTCGATAACAGAGGGCGGAGCCCTCTCCTGTTATCGGGAGAGGGGGCAGCGAGGAACGAGCGGGGGTGAGGGCCCCCCTCGCCGGATCGCCGCCAGGGCCCCACATTGCACCCACATCCAAATCCACACCTGCAGCCACGACCCCGCACCCGCGCACGAATGTCATCCAATCCGCAGAACCTGACCCGACGCGGCTTCGCAAAGGCCGCGGCGACCGCGGCCCTCGTACCGGTGATCGCGCCGATGGCGGCGTGCGCGGGCGGGCAGCCGGAGCCCATCACCGCGCCCGCGCCGGCCACGACGGCGGGGGCGACGCCCACGGCTCCCTCGTCGCCGCCGCAGAGGCAGAACGAGCAGCAGCGCGACCCCATGGCCGAGGAGCTCATGGAGGTGCTGCGCGTGAAGTACCGCGACCGGCTCAGCGGCGAGCAGTGGGAAGAGGTACGGAAGGGGATCGAGGGGAACCTGCGCGTGGCCAAGGCGCTGCACGACTTCCGCCTCCCCACCTCCACGGAGCCGTCGACGGTGTTTCGCGCGTACCGGGGGGGTGGGCGATGATCCCGGCCGATGTCTTCTATCAGCCGCTCACCCGGCTCGCCGGGCAGGTGCGCGACCGGCGGCTGGATCCGGTGGAGCTGGCCGAGGCCGCCCTGCAGCGGCTGGAGTCGCTGGGGCCGCGGCTGGGCGCCGTCGTGACGCTCACCCGGGAGCGCGCGCTGGCGGAGGCGCGCGCCGCCCGTGCGGAGATCAACGCCGGGCGCTACCGCGGGCCGCTGCACGGCATTCCTTACGGCGCCAAGGACCTGATCGCGGCGGCGGGCTACCCCACCACCTGGGGCGCGCAGCCGTACCGCGAGCAGCGCTTCGACGAGGACGCAACCGTCGTCGCGCGGCTCAAGGCGGCGGGCGCGGTGCTGGTGGCGAAGCTGGCATCGGTGGAGCTGGCGGGCGGGATGGGGTACGAGCAGGCCAACGCCTCCTTCACCGGGCCGGGCCGCACCCCCTGGAACACCGACTTCTGGAGCGGCGGCTCGTCCAGCGGGCCCGGCGCGGCGGTGGCGGCGGGGCTCGTCCCCTTTGCGATCGGGTCCGAGACGTGGGGCTCCATCATCACCCCCGCGGCGTTCTGCGGCGTCACCGGCCTGCGCCCCACCTACGGGCGCGTGAGCCGTGCGGGGGCGATGGCGCTGTCGTGGACGATGGACAAGATCGGTCCCTTGTGCCGCACCGCCGAGGACGCCGGCGTCATCCTCCAGGCGATCTCCGGGCCCGACCCGCGCGACGACGCATCGGCCGACCGCCCGTACCGCCACACCGCGACGCACTCCACCCGCCGCCCACGCATCGGGGTGCTGAAGGGCTTGGCTGAGGGATCGCAGCCGGAGGTGCGGCGCAACTTCGAGGCGTCGGTGGAGCGGATGGCTGAGTTCGCGGAGGTGGTGCGCGACGTCACCCTTCCGCAGTTCCCGTACGGCGCCGCCGCGTCGCTGATCATCGAGGCGGAGGCGGCGAGCATCTTCGAGGAGCTGGTGGAGAGCGGCCGCGTGCACGAGCTGACCGCGCAGGAGGACCGGCTGGGCGGCTACCCGGGCCAGGTGGTGTTCGCCAAGGACTACCTGCGCGCCCTGCGCATCCGCACCCCGGCCGCGGAGGCGATGGACCGCTTCTTCGCCGAGCGCCGCTTTGACGCCCTGGCGCACCCCACGCGCGGCACCGTCTCCTATCCGGTGGGGAAGAAGTTCGGTGAGGCCTACACCGACGCATCGGGCGGCGGCGAGCCGATCTCGGCGGCCTCCAACCTCCTGGGCCTCCCGGGGATCGCCATCCCCAACGGCTTCGGGCGCGACAACCTTCCCACCTCCCTCTCCCTAACGGGGCGCGCCTGGGAGGAGGCGAAGGTGATCGCCGTGGCGGCCGAGTACCAGCGCCACACGGACTGGCACACGCGCCGGCCGGCGGGCTTCTGAGCATGGGGCTGGTGAGGCACGGGCCGCGCACCCGCAGCGGGATCGTCATCGGTGTAGGGATGGGAGGCTTCGTGGACGGCATCGTCCTCCACCAGATCCTGCAGTGGCACAACATGGGCTCGTCCGTGCTGCGGCCGGACACCATGGAGGCCATGCGGCGGAACATGGTGTGGGACGGCCTCTTCCACGCCGGCACCTGGCTGGCGGCGATGGCGGGGATCGTGATGCTCTGGTCGCACGCGCGGCGCGGGCATCCGCTCCCGGGTCCGCGGGCGCTCACGGGGCAGTTTTTGCTGGGTTGGGGCCTCTTCAACCTGGTGGAAGGCCTGATCGACCATCACCTCCTCGCCCTGCACCACGTCCGCGACCTCCCCGCCCACGTCCCGCTCTACGACTGGATCTTTTTGGGGATCGGCGGCGTCGCGATGATCCTGGTCGGCTGGCTGATGTCCCGCCCCCGCCGGGACCCCCTCCTTCGCCGCTGACCGCACATCGGCGCGGCGTTGGGCACGGGCGCGATAAATCGCAGCCCCTACAGGGCGCCGGGCATGACAGGCAGTTCTCCCCCTCCCCCGCTTGCGGGGGAAGGGGGCCGGGGGGTGGGGGCCCCTGTCCTCCCCCCTGTCCTCCCGCGATGACACACCGATCCGCGCCGCCGGGGGCCGCGCAACGTAACTCTTTTCGCTATATTCACATCCGAATCAGGCCGTTTCCGGTACGCCGGATGCGTTCCCGCAGGCCGTCGAGCAGCACCCTGTCCTTCCTCCGCGGCAACCCGTTTCGGGAGATCCCATGAAGACCCAAGCACGCGTCCTCCGCCGCGCTGCCCTCGTCCTGGCCGGCCTCGTCGTCGTGTCCGGCGGGTGCGGCAAGCAGGTGACCCGCATCAGCCCCGACCAGCAGATCGACCTCTCCGGCCGCTGGAACGACGTCGACAGCCGGCAGGCCGCCGACGCCATCATCCGCGAGACCTTTGAGCCGCGCGCGGGCGACAGCTGGATGACGGAGTACGCGCGCGCCCATGGCGGCCGCCGCCCCACCATCATCGTGGGCGCGGTGCGCAACCGCAGTATGGAGCACATACCAGTCAACGCCTTCGTGCGCGACCTGGAGCGGGCGTACCTGGGGAGCGGGCAGGTGCAGGTGGTGGCCAGCGCCGACGAGCGCGGCGAGGTGCGCGCCGAGCGCGAGGACCAGCAGCAGAACGCCGCCGCCGACACCCGCGCGCGCATGGGCATCGAGCGAGGCGCCAACTACATGCTGCAGGGCGACATCGAGTCGGTGGAGGACCGCGAGGGCGGCCGGCGCGTGGTGCTGTACCAGATCGACATGACGCTGGTCAACCTGGAGACCAACGCCAAGGAGTGGACGGGGCAGCACAAGATCAAGAAGTACGTGGAGCGGTCGCGGTTCGGCCTGTGAAGGGAAGTGCGTTAGTGCGTTAGTGCGTCAGTGCGTTTGGTTTGAAGCGCACTAACGCACTGACGCACTCACGCACCAAGCTGTCCACGCCGACGACCGAACCCACTCTCCCCACCCCTGCAGGAGCACGATCATCATGAAGCACGTCAACATGGCGGCGCTGGCGCTGCTCACGGCGGCGGCCGCTTGCGGGCCGCGGATGCAGCCGGTCCGCCCGATTCAGGCCAACGGCGCCATCATCCCCTCGCATGCGGACGAGACGGTGGAGCGGGCGCGCGCCGAGGGCGAGTCCGAGCGCGTGCGGCTGGCCGGGGAGCGCAACCGCAACGAGGCATCCGCGCTGGCGTCGTGCGGCGGCGCCACCTGCGAGGCCATCGCGCGCGGCGAGCTGGCGCTGGGCATGACGCAGGCGCAGGTGCTGGCCGCCACCCGCAGCGGCGCAGCCGCATGGGAGACGCGCGGCGATGGGCGCACCACCACGCTCGTGGCACGCGACGAAGCGCACCTTCCCGCCGACCGCGTGGCGCCGGTGGCGTACGTGACGATGGAAGAGGGACGCGTCCGCTCCATCGCGTACCAGGAGCCCGAGGGCGTGCGGCTGGTGGCCAATGCTGCCGATGCGTCTCAGGCCGGGCGCTCGCGTGCCCGCGCCACCGCGCTCCTTCGCGAGGGCGACGACTTCGCGGCGCGCGGCGACTTCCGCGCGGCGCTGGACCGCTACGACCGCGCCGACGTGATCGACGCCGGCAACCCGGAGACGACGCTGCGCATCGCGCGGGCGCTGGACAAGCAGCTGCGGCCCTACGAAGCCACCATCCGCTACCAGCTCTTCCTCCACCAGCTGGAGCTGGAGAAGATCCGCGCGCACGGCGACGCCTACGCGCATCTCTATCAGGCGGCCATCGTGGCTCAGCAGCGCATCATCGTCCTGCAGCGCGGCGGACGATGAGACCCATCCCCGCCGCCCTGCGCGCGATCGCCGCTGCCCTCGTGGCGGCGGCGGTCGCCGGGTGCGCCGGTGGGGCGCGTTATCCCGCCCGTCCCGCGCCCGAGGCGCTCCCCGCCAACTCCCCGCTCCTCAGCTCTACGCTGGGCGAGACGGATGCATGGCTTCGCCACTACCTGATGGAGGGGCGCGCCGACTCCGCGCTCCAGATGCTGCAGGAGCGCAGCAGGGTCGCGCCGCGCGACGAGCTGCTCCGCCACCTGCAGCTCGGCGTCGTTCTGCACCACGCGGGAAAGTGGGAGGAGAGCAACGCCGCCTTCCAGTGGGCCGAGGAAGAGGCGGAGCGCCGCTTTACCCGCTCCGTCACGCGGCAGGCGGCGATGGTGCTGGTGAACGATGCCATCGCGGCGTACACCCCGCCCCCCGCCGAGATGGCGATGATCCCCTACTACCGGATGCTGAACTACCTGGCGCTCGGTGGCGGTGAGGGGACGCTGGTTGAGGCGCGCAAGGCCAACGCCTACCTGGAGCGCATCCGCCAGGGGAGCAAGGAGCCGTGCGTGGGCGAGGGATTCGTGCAGTACCTCACCGGCCTCGTGTACGATGGAGCGGGGGAGCGGCGCGACGCGCTGGTCTCGTACCGGCAGGCGGAGCGCGGCTACGACGCCTGCTCGCGCGACGACGCCGCGCCGCCGGCCACGCTCGGGATCGAGCTGTATCGCGCGGCCCGCGCAGCCGGCGTGCGGGAGGTGGCCGAATCGGCCGCGGCGCGCTACAAGGTGGCCGGTCCCGCGCTGAACGGCGGGACCGACGACGCGGAGCTGGTGGTGCTGGTGGAGGAGGGATGGGTGGCGCACCGCGGCGCGGCGGACATCCACGTCCCCATCCCGCCGGATGAGGTGGAGGCGCTGCAGAGCGGCGACGCGGCGCGCATCACCCAGTCCACAGCGCGGGTGGCGGCGCACCTCCTGTCGAACCTGGCGGAGAAGGCGCGCTGGGGCGCCACCTGGGACGAGCGCTTCCTGCTCGGCGATGCGCTGGACGGCGCGCACATCCTCAAGATGGCGTGGGCCATTCCGCGGCTGGAGGCGTGCGCCCCCTCCGCCCTGCGCCTGGTGCTGGACGGCGACACGGCAGGCGTCCCCATCGCCGCCTCTGACCTGTCGTCGGCGGTGACGCGGCGGTGGGATGCGCAACGCCCCGCGATGGTGGCCCGCATGGTGACGCGCGGGGTCGCCAAGTACCTGGCCGCGCGCGAGGCGGAGAAGAAGGGGAACAAGGAGAGCGAGGCGCTCGGCTGGCTGGCCGCGCGCGCCGTGAACCTGGCCGGCAACGTGCTGGAGCGCGCGGACACGCGCAGCTGGTCGCTCCTCCCGGACCGTATCTCGGTGGCGCGCCTCACCCTTCCGCCGGGCGAGCACGGCGTCCAGATCCAGGTGCTCGCCGCCGACGGCAGCGTCGCGCAGACGCTGGACCTGGGCCGCGTGTCGCTGGAGGCGGGCGCTACGCGCATCGTCCACCGGCGCGTGTGGGGCGCGGAAAACGGCGACTACGAGCGCCTGGCCCACGCCGGCCCCGTCGGCACCGCCGACGAGATGGCGCCGCTGATGGGTGAGCCCTCCGTCCCCGTCGCCGAGGTGCGCCCGCGCGACAAGCCCGCGCGCGAGCGGACCGCGGAGCGCCCATCCACGCGCCACGAAGGGGACCGTCCCGCCGCGATCCCCGCCGCGCGCGTCCCGAGCTTCGGCCCCACCCGCGCGCCGGGCGAGGCGACCGTGCCCGGCGCCTCCCCCCGTCCGCGCCCGGAGTAGAAGGAACACCCCCAACCCTGGAGGCCCGGCATGCGCAGGCACACGTGGGTGATCGCCATCGTGGTAGCGGGATGCGCGACGGGCGCGAACAGCTCGTCACGGCTGGCCGCGTCGCCCAACGCGCTGGTCTGCGTGCGGCAGGAGCTCGGGCGGATGGGATACTCCGTGGGTGGCGGCGGGGACGGGGCCGGCTGGCTGGAGGGGCGCAAGGAGGTCAATCCCTACTCGGAGCAGTCGTACACCCAGATCGTCGAGGCGCGCATGACGCGGGACGACGGCAGGCCCAAGCTCGAGGCGCGGGGGCGGCGGGTGCGCTCGTCGCGCGGCGGGCGGGGGATCGGAACGGGGCCGCTGGGCGGATTCGGCCCGCGCCAGCCGGGGAGCGACACCACGCGCGGAGTGCCCGGCCTGCGGCGCAACCGCGATGCCCCCGAAAGCGCCGGAGCCGCCGCCCGCGACGCCAGCGCCCTGGTGCGCAACTGCGCCACCTGGATGGGCTGAGGAGATCCCGGACCGCAAAAAGGCCCCGGCTCGCACGCGCGAGCCGGGGCCTTTCGGTACGGAGCCGCGCTCCGTTCACATCCCGCTGAACGGGGTCAGGAACGCCACCATGAGGATGGGGACGAGCGGGATCATCAGGATCCCCAGGACCCAGAGGATCACTTCCACCATCGTGTAGTCGTCCTCGACCACCGGCTGGGCTTCCGTGCGGACGTTCAGATCGGCCATGGCTCGCTCGTTTCGCTGCGCGGACCGGGTCCGCGATTGGTTCCCTGTTGAAGCGACGGCGTATTCTATCGCCCCTCCGCCCCGATGTCCAGAAGCCTCAGCCTACGGTGGCGAGGCCGCGGAAGAAGGTGGCGGCCACGCGCGGCGCCATCGCCACCAGCGGGCGCGTGCGGTCGCCCAGCAGCCACTCCAGCTCGATCTCCTCCAGCGCGCCGATCAGCATGCGCCGTGCGAGGGGCACGTCCGCATCGGGCCGCAGCTCGCCGGAGTGCTGCCCGCTCGCCAGCAGCTCGTCGATGGCCTGCGCGTACGAGCGGAGCACGTCGCGCACCGCCCCTCCGTAGAACTTGCTCGACTGCCGGCTCTCCAGCAGGAGCACGGTGGCCAGCGGCGGATCGGCCTCGATGCTCTCGAACTGGTGCGCCACGAACCTGGAGAGCCTCTCCTGGAAGGGCAGCGAAGAGGAGAGCACGTCGCGCACCGACGCGCAGAACTCCGCCACCTTGTCGCGGAACGCGGTGAGTAGGAGGTCGTCCTTGCCGTCGAAGTAGAGGTAGATCGTCCCCTCCGCGACCCCCGCGCCCGCCGCGATGTCGCGAATGCGCGCGGCAAAGAATCCATTCTCCGCGAACACGCGCACCGCCGACTCCAGGATCGCGCGTCGGCGTGCTTCGCGGTTCTCGGGAAGTGGGCGGTCGCTCATGCGCGGAAGTTACGCCCCCGGCCGAAGGCGCGAAAGGTTTGCACCGGGTGTCCACGACAAACCTTCGTAGGGGCGCGATTCATCGCGCCCGTGCCCGCCCCTGCTCCGCCGCCCGCCGCCCGCGCACAAATCCCGTAGGGGCAGACCTGCGTGTACCTGCGTGTCTGCCCACCCTCGCCCCGACCGCGACCCACGCCCCCGGCACCAATCCCGTAGGGGCCGCCCCACGTGGCTGCCCGTGCCCCGCGCATACGCGGAGGCCTGCATCCAAGAGCGCATGAATTCGCCGCCGGACCCACGCAAAGTCCGCCTTCGCCGACTCGTTTCGTTTGTCATCCTGAAGGAGGTCGCCCTCACCGCCTTCCATATCACCCGCCGGGCTTCTGCGCGGAGCGAAGGATCAAACCGCACGCCGGGCCGGAAATCGCCCTACACCCCGGGTCTCGAGACACGCGTCGTAGATCCTTCGCTCCGCGCCGAACGTTGGAGCCGAGGCGAGGTCCGAGCCGCGCGTCGCTCAGGATGACAAAATTGCCTGGCGCACGAGCCGGCTTCAGCCGGCTTCGCGTCGTTCCAGCCGGGGGATTTATCCCCCGGCGACGCATCCCCCGGCGACGCATCCCCCGGCGCCGCCGGCCATACGGAACATCCGCGATGAAAGAACGCAAAAGAGGGCCGGGGAATCACCCCCGGCCCTCTCGCTCCTCCCATTCAGCACTTAGCACTTAGCACTTAGCACTTAGCACTTAGCACTTAGCACTTAGCACTTAGCACTTAGCACTTCAGTTCCTCATGCAAACCCCAGCACCCGGTGCACACCCGTGGTAAGACGCGCCCAGCTCTCCTGCTCCTGCGCCAGCCGCGCCTCGCCGGCGGGTGTGAGCGAGTAGAACCGGGCCTGGCGGTTCTTTTCCGTCATCCCCCACTCGCTGGTGATCCATCCCTCCTGCTCCATGCGGTGCAGCGCGGGGTAG
>DASVVI010000190.1:0-1661 GCA_036386635.1 Longimicrobium sp. | reverse complement strand
TGCGGGGGCGCAGGGCGGGGGAGGGGGAGAACTACGCTCGCGACTTCGCAGATGCCCCGCGCGATCCATCGCGCCCACCCTCCGCGTCCCCGCACGCCGGCCCACGCACACCAAATCCCGTAGGGGCCGACCTGCGTGTCTGCCCTCCCCGCCGCCACCACGAACCCCCGTCCCGCGCGCCAAATCCCGTAGGGGCCGCCCCACGTGGCTGCCCGTGCCCGCCCCGCCTCCACCGCCTGCCGTCCGTGCCCGCGACGCCTGTACTCGGCCCCGCGTCCCGGTGCCTCCCGCCCCGCCCTCCACCACGCTATCTTGTTCCCCGCCCCGACGGGAGCCGGTGAACTCAGAGAGAAACCCGCACATGATCGAACCACGCTCGCGCGCCGCCATCGCCTTCGCGCTCACGCTGGCCTGCACCGCAACGCTCGCCGCGCAGGCGCCGGGCACCGCGCGGACGGGCCCGGTCTTCGAGAACGGCATGGCACAGGTGGTCCCGGCCTTCGCCGACTCCTCGCAATGGATCCGGCAGAACCTCTGGGTGGAGACGGACTTCGACTCCGACCGCGACGGGCGCAACGACCGCCTGCACGTGGACGTGACGCGGCCGCGCCAGACGGAGACCCAGGGCCTCAAGGTGCCGGTCGTCTACGGATCGAGCCCCTACTACGCCGGCGTATCGCGCACGTTCGCGTTCTGGAACGTGCGCCAGGAGCTCGGCGAGCCCTCGCCCGCGCGCGGCGCGATGGCTGGCCCCCCGCACGACCCCAAGCGCACCCGCATCTCCAACGACCTCGTGCGAACGTGGGTGCCGCGCGGCTTCGCGGTGGTGCATTCGGATGCGCCGGGCACCGGCCGCTCCCAGGGGTGCGTGACCATCGGCGACACGCCGGAGCGCACGGCGATGAAGTTCGTCGTCGACTGGCTGAACGGCCGCGCGAGGGGCTACACGACCGCAGAGGGGACGCAGCAGGTGACCGCGACGTCGTGGTCCACCGGCAAGGTGGGGATGATCGGAACGTCGTACGAGGGCACCCTGCCGCTGGCCGCGGCCACGACGGGCGTCGCGGGACTCGAAGTCGTCGTCCCGGTCTCCGCGAACACGTCGTACTACCACTACTACCGATCGAACGGGCTGGTGCGCTCACCGGGCGGGTATCTCGGTGAAGACGTGGACGTGCTCTACGACTTCGTCGCCAGCGGCCCGACCGCCACCCGCGCGACGTGCGACCGCATCGTAAAGGGCGGCCTCTTTGCCTCGGGACAGGACCGCGCGAGCGGCGACTACAACGACTTCTGGGCCTCGCGCGAGCTGCTGCCGCACATCAAGAACATCAAGGCGGCGGTGCTGCTGGCGCACGGGCTCAACGACTTCAACGTCATGCCGTCGCACACGGTGCGGATCTACGAGGCGATGAAGGCGAACGGTCTGCCGGTCTCCATGTACCTGCACCAGGGCGGCCACGGGGGCGATCCGCCGTTTGAGATGGTGAACCGGTGGTTCACGCACTACCTGTACGGCGTGGACAACGGCGTCCAGCGCGATCCGCCGGTGTGGATCGTCTCGAGCACCGCGGCCGGGCCGAGGGCGCGGATGCCCGCGCCTGTTCCCTTTGCGTCTTACCCGGTGCCGGGCTCGGCGCCCATCGTCCTCTATCCCACGG
>DASVVI010000189.1:0-5447 GCA_036386635.1 Longimicrobium sp. | reverse complement strand
AGCGCGGACATCTTGAGGAAGGCGGCGAAGTTGCGGCGGTAGAGGACGAAAGCGCCGTCCAGGATCTCCCCGAACCCGAGCGGCCGAACGTCCGGCTGGTACGTGGAGCCGGCCGGGCGGGGAAGCTCCCCGGCGCCGGCCTGCGTGGCGAGTTCCGTCACCGGGCCGCGAAGGTGTCGGCCGCGAGCTGGTCGGTGGCGAGCTGCACGTCGAACGCTTCCGTGCGCACTCGGCGGTCGAAGTACAGGATGACGATCGAGGCGATCATGAAGGGCGTGGTGAGCGCGCCCACCACCGAGTTCGCCACCTGCTGCGTCCAGAAGCTCCCCGCGCTGGGGACCGCCCCCGGGTTGGTGAACGCCGCGAAGCCGCCCGTCATCGCCATCACGAAGATCATGGGGAGGGCGATGATGAGGAAGGTGACGAACACGATCCCCGCCACCCGCGGGAGGGCTCCCCGCGCCAGCCGAAAGGAGCGCCCGATGGCCTCGATCGGCCCCTTCCTCTCGATCACGATGGCTGGCAGCACGGCGAACATGGTGGAGGTGGCGGCGATCGTGGCCACCATCGCCAGGATCATCACCGGCACCATCAGCACCACCATGAAGGTCGGGCTCCCGGTGCCCATTCCGATCGCCGCCAGGATCCCGCCCAGCACCGCGCTGACCAGGGCGACGCCGAGCAGGCTCACGATCAGGATCAGGTACACCACGATCATCGAGAGCAGGAGCGGGAAGAAAGCCCGCAGCGCGCGGCGGTAGCCGTCGCCCACCGAGACCTCGCCGCCGGTCCATCCCTCGCCCACCATGCGGGTGAGCGCGGACCACATCACGAGCTGGACGACGAGGCCCAACAGGATGAGGGGGAACATCGCCGCGCCGACGGCGGCGGCCGCGTCCGCCGGATCAGCGCTCAGCGCCGAGCGGGTGAAGACGCCCGTCATCAGCATGCTGGGGATGATGGGGAGCAGCGCGGCGCTCACCAGCAGCACGAAGTGGCGGCGGTACAGGCTGAAGGCGCTGTCCAGGATCTCCCCGAACGACAGGGGGCGGAGGTGGGACATGCTCATGGAGGGGGAGGGCGCGGGGTAAAAGGGCAGGCGGACGCCCATTCTAGGCCATTCGCCCGCCGGGTGTCAACCTCGGCGGAAACGGATGGGTGTCAGCGGACGCGCACCCGCACCGGCCGCGATGCCCCCTCGGCCACGGGGCGGTGCCGCTCGTCGGACCAGGTGAGCTGGATCGTCTGCTCGCCGCCGGGGAGCGCGGGCACGGTCCAGCGGTAGCGGTTCCCTCCCAGCGGCTGCACGTCGCCGGGGGCGGCCATCAGCTCGGCTTCGCCCGCGCGCAGGTGCAGGTGCCGCCCCGCCGCGTTCCACCCCATGGGCCCCGCCTCCAGCCGCGTCCCCGCATCGAACACCACCGCCACCGGCAGCGTCACCTCCGCCCCCTCGCGCGGCTCGATCAGCGTGATGGCGGGCGCGGCGGCGGGCCGGTCCGCCCCCGTGTCCGCGGGCCCGCCCCGCAGGAGAAAGAACAGCGCCATCGCCACCAGCACCGCCGCCACGATTCCGTACACCCTGTCCATCACGAGCGGCCGCGCGTCTGCTTCCCTGTTCATCTTCAACCGTGTTCAGGTGAATTCGAGCACCCAAGATGCTGGCGCGGCGCGGCGGGCGCGAGGGACTGCCGTTTCACACAGAGGACACAGAGGGGTACGGCAAGAACAGCTGGAGGGGTTCTCTGCGCCTTGTGGTTCTCTCTGTGCTCTCTGTGTGACGCCTTTCCGTTGGCGTGCCGACGGGTTGCCGGAGATCGCGTCTCAGGGTAGAGTCGGGGGGCGGCGGATCCTCTCATACGTGTGCGCGCATGTTCATCAATGCGAGACAGCAGGCCCCGCTGGCATCGCTCACGGCGGCCGTGACGGTGCTGGCGTTCGTGGGCGTGCGGCTGGGGCTTTCGAGCCCGCTGGAGGCGGCGGGCGTGGTGACCGGCGCCGTGTGCGTGTGGCTCACCGTGCGGGAGAGCGTCTGGAACTTTCCCCTTAGCCTCGCCAACGTGTCGCTGTTCTGCGCACTCTTCGTCGGCGCGAAGCTGTACGCGGATGCGGGGCTGCAGGTGGTGTACTTCGCGCTCTCCATCATCGGCTGGTACCTGTGGCTGCACGGCGGCGAGCGGGGCACGGCGCTCCGCATCTCCCGCATCGGCGCGCGCCAGGCGGCGTGGCTCGCCGCCGTGGGCGCCACGCTGACCGCCGTGCTCTGGATCACGCTGCGGCACGCGGGCGGCAGCGCATCGTTCTTCGACGCGCTCACCACCAGCATCTCGCTCTGCGCGCAGTGGATGCTGAACCGCAAGTACGTGGAAAACTGGTACGCGTGGATCGCGGCCGACCTCATCTACATCCCGCTCTACGCCTACAAGGAGCTGTACCTCACGGCCGGTCTCTACGCCGTCTTCCTGGTGATGGCGACGATGGGCCTCTTTCACTGGCGGGGGAGCTGGCGGAATCTGGCGGTGGCGGCCACGTGACGCTGGGGTTCGTCGTCGGCAAGTTCTATCCGCCGCACCGGGGCCACAGGCACCTCATAGAGACGGCGCGCCGCGCGTGCGACCGGCTCGTCGTGCTGCTCCCCCACCACCCGTCGCAAAAGATCCCGGGCGAGCTGCGCAGGGCCTGGCTGGAGGAGATCCATCCGGACTGCGAGATCCACCTCGTTCCCGACGAGCTGGCCGACGATGTGGGGGAGTGGGCGCGCTTTACGATGGAGCATCTCGGGCGCGCGCCGGACGTCGTTTTCAGCAGCGAAGACTACGGCCCGCGCTTCGCCGCGCTCCTGGGCTGCCGGCACGTGATGGTGGACCGCGACCGCGCCGCGTTCCCGATCTCGGGCACGGCCGTGCGCTCGGCGCCGCTGGAGAACCTGGAGTGGGTGGAACCCTGCGTCCGCGCGTACCTGGTGCGGCGCGTGGTGCTGATCGGCGCCGAATCCACCGGCAAGACCACGCTGGCCCGGATGCTCGCCGAGCGTTACGAAACGGTGTGGGTGGAGGAGTTCGGGCGCGAGTACTGGCAGACGAAGGTGGGCGCCGAGGGCGTGCTTCCCATGCCGCCCGCGGAGCCGCTGGACTGGACGAGCGAAGAGTTCCGGGAGATCGCGGCCCGGCAGCAGGAGCGGGAGAACCGGCTGGCGCGCACCGCCAACCGCGTGCTGCTCTGCGACACCAACGCGTTCGCGACGGGCACCTGGCACGAGCGCTACCTGGGCCGGCGCGATGAGGAGGTGGATGCAATCGGCCGCCGCGACCGCGTGGACCTGTACCTGCTGGCGGAGCCCGACTTCCCGTTCGTGCAGGATGGCTGGCGCGACGGCGAGTCCATCCGTGACTGGATGCACATGCGGTTCGTGGAGCAGCTCGCCGCGCTTCCCACACCCGTGGTGCAGCTGCGCGGCCCGCTCGAATCCCGCCTCGCCGCCGCCAGCGCCGCCATCGACGCCCTGCTCGCGCGGCCGTTCGACCTCTGATGCCGCTGGCGGATGCCCTGCTGTAGACGAACGTTGCGCGTAGAGTGCAGAGTGCGGCCGGACGACGACGTGTCGTCCGGCCGTTTCTCGTTTCCAGGCTTCTTCCCTTCGATTTCGCGCCGCGCTTCTGGAGAACGGCACGGACCGTCGCCGTAGCATCGGGCGCCCGCACACTCGCATTCTCGCGCTCTCCTTAGTGGGTCCGCACATTAAAGATGTGAGCGTCACACGTGTTTCCCGCTTGCTACATGTGTTTCCGGACAACCTTGGTCGTCAGGCGCCGGTCAATTACAATCGGAGCCAACCGCGCTGAGAACCGTTCGGCCCGGATTGCTGCGCGTACGGGCGCTTGCTTGGTCAGGGCTGCAGAACTGGGCGGGAGTCAGTTTTCCGTAGATTCGAGACCATGAGCTCCGATGATTCGATCTCACCGACGCAAGGAGTTCGTTAGCGCACTCGCCTTGCTGATGATCACGCAGTACGGCTCTGCCGTGGGACAATCTGTAGAGCAGCTGCATGCCCCTGCTTGCACTGTCACCGCGTCACCACCGCGGCGCATCGCGCTATCCGATGGGACAACTCTGACCATCGATGTAAGCAGTGTTGCGCGTAATCGCGACAATATGCTGATCGTGGGTACCCCAACCTACCTGTGGCCCCGAGGGTCAGCACGCGGAAGCGCGCCTCTCGATGCGGGCGAGGCGTTCGGTGTGGTGCGTGATGCCCGCGGACGATTCACTCTCGTCCCAGCGCCGCCAGGCGTACGTGCCGCCAAGCACCCGCGAGTGGTGAGCGCGGGTGAGGACGGGTGGCATGCTGTATTCGTGACGGGTTCGCAGGGCACTCCAAGGAACGCGCTTGCCTTCGCGGACGCTGAAATATGGTACGGGCGCTACGACGGCCGGCGATGGCACGACGTCGTGCGGATCGCTCGCGCCTATGGGGCCGAGCTCCTGCCGGGTAGGAGCTCGGAGCTCGTGATCGCCCGTTCCGGACCCGCGTTCGCGTATGCTTTCGACCAGAGCGCAGCACGACGTTCCAATGCGGCCGGTAACCAGGGACTCGTTCTACTCCACCGTCGTGGTTCTAATTGGAAGGCGGACACGTTATCGACATGGGAGAGTCCTCGCGCCGTTCAGCTGGCCACTGACACTTCGGGCGCGCTCGTCGCGATATACACACAGGCATACTTCGACAGCGGGCGCTTTTACGGCCCCGACCTGTTCACGGCTCGGTACGTCACGCACTGGGGCCAGCCGCGCGTCGCCTTGAAGATACCGTCGCGCTACGTTGCGGCGCCGATGCTCGCGGGACGCGTTCACACCGGATCCGTGATCGCATGGCAATCGGTCCAGCCCGGAGCGCAAACCGCCATTCTCGAATGGGGAACGTTCGGGAGCGACCACCTGATTCGGCCAATGGGGCATCTGGCGCCGACTTCCATCGTGGACCGCCCGGCCATGCTGAATGTTGATGGCGCAAATGCCCTCTGGATCGTGCGTGACGGAAACTCGTCGACATCTCTCCGGCTTATTACTGCGCACGGTGATACCGCTCACGATCTCGGCTCACTTCGCGTACCGGCGGACAATCCCGAAATGCATGCGGCCGTCGTGGCGGACGGCACAATACTCATCGTCAGTGGTGCACTCGGCAGGGCGCCATCAGACCCGCCGGCAACTAGCTATCTCACGATCGCCGTCGTGAGATGTTCGGGAGCGCGTCGACTCGGCGGCGCCACCCGAGTCCCATCGACCCAATGAGGTGATCATGCAACTTCGGGGCATCGCGGTCGTGCTGGCGGCGCTAGCACTCGGCGCGTGTGACGCTGGAAGGCTGACGGGGGCGGGGAGCGACGCAGCTCGCCCGCGAGCACAGCCTGGGCCAAGGACCAGTATGGATGGTAGTGAGTACTGGACGG
>DASVVI010000188.1:0-4150 GCA_036386635.1 Longimicrobium sp. | reverse complement strand
CGCTGCCGGCCATCATCGGGCAGGGCTCGCGCGAGGTGATCGAGGACGCCAACGCGCCGGCCCCGGCCGTGTACATCGGCTTCCGCATGCCCGCCGCGCGCGACCGCCAGGGTGACGCGGTGCAGCTGCTGACGGGGATGCTGTCGTCGCGCACCGGGCCGCTCTTCCAGTCGCTGGTGCGCGGCCGGCAGGTGGCGACCGGCGCGGGCGCCTTCAACTTCGGCTTCGTGGACGGCGCCGACCTGATGATCGTGACGGCCACCGGCAAGCCCGGCGCCCGCCCCGACTCGCTGGAGGCCGCGCTCACCGAAGAGCTGGACCGGATCGCCGCCTCCATCACCCCGGCGGCGCTGGACCGCATCAAGGTCAACGCCCGCTTCGCCCTGATCAACGGGCTGCAGACGATGGGCGGCTTCGGCGGCCGCGCGGACGTGCTGGCGCAGGGGTACACCTTTTACCGCGACCCCAACTGGATCAACACGCGCCTCCAGGCGATCCAGGCCGTGACCGCGGCGCAGATGCAGGCGCTGGTGCGCGAGCGGATGGTGCCCGCCAACCGCGCCGTGCTGGTGTTCGTTCCCAAGCCGCGCCCGGCCACCCCGGCCCCCACCACCGCCACGCAGGTGAACCGATGAACCGCTTTCTCCTTCCCGCCGCCTGTGCGGGAGTGATGGCCCTTGCGCTCCCCGCGAGCGCGCAGCAGCCCACCGAGCAGCCGCCCGCGCCGGGGCCGCTCCGCCCCTTCACCGTGCCGCCCGTGCGCGAGATGCGCCTGTCCAACGGCGTGCGCGTGGTGGTGGTGGAGAAGCATTCCCTTCCCATCGTAGCCGGCCGCGTGCTGGTGGCCGCGGGGAGCGTGTACGAGCCGGCCGAGAAGAACGGCCTGGCCTCGCTGACGGCGCAGATGCTGGACGAGGGGACGCGCACCCTCACCGGCCCGCAGCTCGCGGAGCGCGTTGAGGCGCTGGGTGCGCAGCTCGGCACCGGCGCCGGCTACACATACGCCACCGTCAGCGTCACGGCGCCCAAGGGCACCTTTGCCGAGGCGATGAACCTGGCCGCCACCACCCTCACCGAGCCTTCGTTCGTGGAGGGTGAGGTGGCGCGGGTGCGCAACCAGCTGGCCGCGGCGTACATGAACAGCACCTCCACGGTGCAGGGGCTGGCGGCGCTCGCCTTCAACCGCGCCGTGTACGACCCCGCGAGCGGCTACTCGCGCCCGGTGAGCGGCACCGCGGCCACGCTCCCCGGCATCAGCCGCGGCGACGTGGTGGGCTTCCACCAGCGGATGTACTCGCCCGCCAACACCACGGTGCTCCTGGTGGGCGACGTGACGCCGGAAGAGGGGCGCCGCATCGCCGAGCAGGCGCTGGGCCGCTGGACGGCTCCCGGCGCGGTACAGGCCACCCTTCCGGCCCCGGCGCCGGTGGCGTCGTCGGGCACGCGCATCATCCTGGTGGACCGCCCGGGCTCGGTGCAGTCCGGCGTCTTCGTGGGGCAGCCCGCCCTCGAGGCGAACAGCCCGGACGTCATCGCCTTCAGCGCGCTTTCGCAGGTGCTTGGCGGCGGGTTCCGCGCCCGCGTCAACATGAACCTGCGCGAGTCGCACGGGTGGACGTACGGCGCGTTCAGCGGGATGACCACCTTCCCCAACGCCGGCGACTTCGCCGTGAACTCGTCGGTGCGCACCAACGCCACCGACTCGGCCGTCGCCGAGATCGTGCGCGAGTACAAGCGCATCGCCACCGAGGCGGTGCCGCAGGAGGAGCTGCGCGGCTCGCTGGCCAACGTGGTCTCCAGCTTCCCCAACTCGGTGCAGACGGTGCAGGGCCTGGCCGGCCGCATGCAGACGCTGCTCCAGAACGGCCAGCCGCTCAACTACTACAACACGTACCTCCAGCAGATGTCCGCCGTAACCCCGGCCGACATCAGCCGCGTGGGCCGCGAGCGCCTCACGCCGGGAGCGCTGACCATCGTGGTGGCTGGCGACCTGTCCAAGATCGAGGCGCCGATCCGCGCCCTGAACCTGGGCACCGTCGAGGTGCTGGACGCATCGGGCACCAAGGTTCGCTGATCCCGCTTCGCTGCGGGTGATGCAGGGAGGGGCCGCGGATTCGTCCGCGGCCCCTCTCTTTTTTCGATCCGTCACAAGTCACACGACAGCAGTCCGCCATTCGCCCTCCGTGACCCTGAAGCGTCCCCAATCGTCCACATTTGATGGGTCGGCGCGCTGCATCGCGCACGTGTGACTGTCACACGTACCCTTGCCGAACGCGGTCGCGTGGCATGATATTGGCCGGTCGGATGGGGCGTCCGCGGGAATCAACTCGTTACGCAGCAAAGGTATATGCGAATCTGTCGTCGGGGACTGGTGGTAGGGCTGGGGCTGCTTGGAGTACCCGCGATGGCGAGCGGGCAGTCGAGGGCGCCGCGGGACACGGGGCTGATCGTGTCCACGATGGAGGCCGCCGTGGCGCAGCCGGTCGCCAAGGCCGAGCGCCTGACGGTGACGGTGGACCTTTCCGACCACACGCTCTTCGTGATGGATGGGGAGCGGGTGCTGCGGCGCTTTCCGGTGTCGATCGGGGCCGCGGGATACCCTACGCCGCAGGGGAGCTTCACCATCCGGCACATGATCTGGAACCCGAGCTGGCGTCCGCCGCCGTCGGGATGGGCGCGCGGCAAGAGCTACGAGCCGCCCGGCTCCCCGGGCAACCCGATGGGGCGCATCAAGATCTTCTTCCGCGCGCCGGACTTCTACATCCACGGCACGGGGCTCACCAGCTCGCTGGGCCGCCCCGCGTCGCACGGGTGCATCCGCATGCGCAACATCGACGCGGCGGAGCTGGGGCGCATCCTGATGGAGCACGGCGGCGCCACGCGCGACCCGGCGTGGTTCCAGCAGACGCTCGCCGAGGCAGGCACCTCGCGCGAGGTGCGCCTCCCCCGGCCTGTCCCCGTCCGCATTCGCGCGTAGCGGCTACCCGGGGCCCCAAAAAACGAGAGGCACGGAGATCTTTCTCCATGCCTCTCGTTTTTTCTTATCGCAGCCATCGCTGGGCCTCACGCGGAGGCGCGGAGACGCAGAGGAGCACGCGGAGTTCTCTCTGCGCCTCCGCGTCTCCGCGTGAGACCGCTGTTCGTTGTTAAAACAGCGACGTCTGCTCGGAGAGGAGCGAAGGATCCACGGGGCGCAGGCCGAGGCGGCGCTGGAGCTCGCGGGCGGTGGCGGGGCTGTGGCCGGAGAAGTGGTTGTTGAAGAAACCGAAGATCTGCACCCCCTTCGTGGCCACGCGCCCGAGCACCTCCGTCCACGACTCGAGCTCCTCCTCGCGCGGAAACTGCACGTGCGAGTAGTCCACGACGTCGCGGTTGGGCCCCATCCAGCGCACGTAGTGAAAGGGCGCGGTGGGGCGCATCGCCAGTTCCATCATCGTCTCGCGCGGGATCCACTTGCCGTCGCTGAGCGCCAGCGCCGCCTCGTGCTCCGCGAGCAGGGAGAGGAGCTCGGCGAGGATGGCCGGCTTCATCCACTTCCGGTTGCGCACCTCCACGGCGAAGCTCACGTCGCGCGGCAGCCCGGGGAGGAAGCGGCGGAGGGCGTCCAGCTCGTGCGGCTGGAAGTCGGGCCCCATCTGCACGAGGACCGGCCCCAGCTTGGGCCCCAGCTCGCGCGCCGCGTCCATGAACTCCGCCACCACGTCACCCGCGTCCTGCAGGCGCCGCTCGTGGGTGATCTCCTGTGGCATCTTGAGGGCGAAGGTGAACCCTTCCGGCGTGCGCTCGGCCCATCCGCGCACCGTCTTCGGCGCGGGGACGGCGTAAAAGGTCGAGTCGACCTCCACTACGTCGAACGCCTTCGCATACAGGCCCAGGAAGTCGGCGGGGCGCGTGCCGTCCGGGTAAAAGGCGCCCACCCACCCGGTGTAGTTCCACCCCTGCGTGCCGATGCGGATGCGGCCGGGCTCGGTCATGCGCTCTCGTGATTTGGGTTAGAACTGCAACTGCAGGCTCACACAGAGTTGATATGAGAAGGCCGACCCCCTGGCCGGTCGCGGCGTAGCATTAAACTTCTAATGCTCGCCAGGTAGGTGACCGTTACGGGCGCGAAGCCCATATGCCAGGAGGTCGGCCATGCTCGAGACCGCCG
>DASVVI010000187.1:0-3761 GCA_036386635.1 Longimicrobium sp. | reverse complement strand
GTGACGGCGCCTTCGCGTTAGACGTGATTCTAGCAGGAGGCGACTTCCTCTCCAGACTAGGGACCATCTCCTACTGCCGCTGCTGCTTACGGTTAAGGATTACAACTCTGGCGCCTACTCCACCGTCACGCTTTTCGCCAGGTTCCGCGGCTGGTCCACG
This sequence comes from Longimicrobium sp., assembly GCA_036386635.1. Taxonomy (GTDB): domain Bacteria; phylum Gemmatimonadota; class Gemmatimonadetes; order Longimicrobiales; family Longimicrobiaceae; genus Longimicrobium. The sequence continues at coordinate 3,601 of DASVVI010000187.1, read as the reverse complement.
TTGGTCCCGCGCAGGACTGCGATGTAGTAGGCCAGCAGCTGCAGCGGCACGCTCGCCAGGATGGGGGTGAGCGCGTCGTGGGTGCGGGGGATGCAGATGGCGTGGTCCACCACGTCGATCAGCTCGTGGTCGTCCTCGCTGATCACGCCGATGATGCAGCCGCCGCGCGCCTTCACCTCGTCGATGTTGGAGCGCACCTTGTCGTAGACGGCGTCCTTGGGCGCGATCACCACCACCGGCATGTCCTCGTCGATGAGGGCGATGGGGCCGTGCTTCATCTCGGCGGCGGGGTAGCCCTCGGCGTGGATGTAGCTGATCTCCTTGAGCTTGAGGGCGCCCTCCAGCGCCGCCGGGAAGTTGTAGCCGCGGCCCAGGTACAGGAAGTTCCTGGAGTCGACGTACTCCTCCGCCAGCTTCTGGATCGCGGAGTCCATCTCCAGCAGGTGCGACACCTGCTCGGGGATCTGCTGCATGGCGCGCACGATCTCTCGCCCGCGCGCCGGCGACAGGGTGCCGCGCAGCCGGCCCAGGTGCACGGTGAGCATCGCCAGTACCAGCACCTGGCTCGTGAACGCCTTGGTGGATGCCACGCCGATCTCCGGGCCGGCGTGCAGGTAGATGCCCGCGTCCGTCTCTCGCGCGATGGTGGAACCCACGGCGTTGACCACGCCCAGCGTGGTGGCGCCCTGCTGCTTCGCCTCGCGCATCGCCCACAGCGTGTCGGCCGTCTCGCCGGACTGCGAGATCGAGATGGTGAGCGTGTGCGGCTCCACCACGGGCCGCCGGTAGCGGAACTCGCTGGCGTACTCCACGTCGGTCGGGATGCGGGCGATGTCTTCCAGCATGTACTCGCCGATCAGCCCGCTGTGCCACGAGGTGCCGCACCCCAAGATGATGATGCGCTCCACCTGGAGGAGCTCCTCGTCCATCCCGGTGAGGCCGCCCAGCTTCACTCCGCCCTCCTCGGGAAGGAGGCGCCCGCGCATCGTCTCGCGCAGGGTGCTGGGCTGCTCCATGATCTCCTTGAGCATGAAGTGCGGATAGCCGCCGCGCTCCACCTCGCTCAGGTCCCAGTCCACGTGGCTCACGGGGCGGCTCACCGGGCCCTGCGCGGGGCGGTGGACCACGTAGCCGCCGGGGGTGATGGTGGCCATGTCGCCGTCGTCCAGGTACACCACCTCGCGCGTGTGCGCGATGACGGCCGCCGCGTCGGACCCCACGAACGTCTCGCCGTTCTCGCCCACGCCGATCAGGAGCGGGCTTCCCAGGCGCGCGGCGACGATCTTGTTGGGGTCGCGCGTGGAGACCACGGCGATCCCGTACGTCCCCTCGATCTGCCCGAGCGCGGCCTCCACGGCGCGCTCCAGCGACCCCTGCGCGCGCCCCTCGCCCTTTTCGAACATCTCCTCGATCAGGTGCACCAGCACTTCGGTGTCCGTCTCGGAGGTGAAGGTGTGGCCGCGCTCCTGGAGGAGCTTCCGCAGCGTCCCCGCGTTCTCGATGATCCCGTTGTGGACCACGGCGAAGTCACCCTTCTCGCTCATGTGCGGGTGGGCGTTGCGCGTGGTGGGCGGCCCGTGGGTGGCCCAGCGCGTGTGCCCGATCCCGTACACACCCTCCACCGGATCGGCCTCGATCGCCTTCTCCAGCTCGACGATCTTGCCTGCCTCTTTGCGCACCTGGATGGTGCCGTCGCGCACCACCGCGACCCCCGCGGAGTCGTACCCGCGATACTCCAGCCGCTTCAGCCCCTGGATGAGGAGCGGTGTGACCTGCTGCTCACCGATGTAGCCGACGATTCCGCACATGGGGGTTTCTCGATTCGTGTGATGATGGGTCGTGTGTCGTACGCCGTCACGCCGGAAGGGCGGTGCGCAGCGTGTCCACCAGCGCGAGCGCCTCCTCTCGCGAGGGCGCTTCGCAGATGATGCGGACGATCGGCTCGGTGCCGGAGGGGCGCAGGTGCGCCCACTTCCGCTCGGCGGCCCACGAAAGGCGCAGCCCGTCCTGCCGGTCCGCGTCCGCCTCGGGAAAGCGCGCCGCCAGCGCGTCGTACACCGCGTCCAGCGGCTGCGACGGGCGGGGGAGCTTCTCCTTGACGATGTCGTACCTGCCGATCCCCGCCGCCAGCGCGCTCAGCGGCTGGTCGCTCTCGGCCAGGAGCTGCAGGATGAGCGCGGCGGCCACGGGCGCGTCGCGCGTCAGGTGCACGTCGGGCAGGATGACCCCGCCGTTCCCCTCGCCGCCGATGGTGGCGCGCTCGGCTTGCATCCGCCGCGCCACGTTGATCTCCCCAACGGGCGCGCGCACCAGCGTCTGGCCTGCTGCCTCCGCCACGTCGTCCAGCAGGCGGCTGGTGGAAAGATTCGTTACCAGTGCGCCCGGCCGGTGGCGCAGGACGAGCGATGCCGCCAGCGCTAGAGTGTAGTCCTCGCCGATCGCCTTTCCCTCGTCCGAGACGAGCGAGAGGCGGTCGACGTCGGGGTCGGTGGCGAGCCCCACCTCGGCGCCGCTGCTGCGTACCAGCGCTTCCAGCTCGCCCAGGTTCTCGGCGACGGGCTCCGGCTCGCGCGGAAAGAGGCCGTCCGGCTCCATGTTGATGGCCGTCACCTCGCAGCCGAGCTCCGCCAGGAGGCGCGTGAAGATGGCGCCGCCGGCCCCGCGCACGCAGTCCAGCGCCACGCGAAAGCGCCGCTGGCGGATGCGCTCCACGTTCAGGAACGGGATCGACAGGATGCGCTGCAGGTGCCGCTCGACGGCCTCCGGGTCTTCCTTCCATCCGCCCAGATCCTGCCATGTGACGCGCGGCACCTCCATGTCGGCGATGGCGCGCATCCCCGCGCTCTCCTCGGCGTCCAGGAACATGCCGGTGGGGCCGATGAACTTCAGCGCGTTCCACTCGATGGGGTTGTGGCTCGCAGTCACCGCGAGCCCGCCGGCCGCGCCGAGGTCCTCCACGGCGAGCTGGACGCTGGGCGTGGGCGCGACTCCCACGTCCACCACGTCGCACCCCACGGACTGGAGTCCCGCCGTGGCCGCCCGCGCGAACATGGGCCCGCTGACGCGGCTGTCCCGCCCCAGCACTACCGTCTTCCCCGGCCCGCGGCTGCGCACGTACGCGCCGAACGCGGCCGCGAAGTGCGTGATGACCTCCGGCGTGAGCCCTTCCCCCACGCGTCCCCGCAGCCCGGAGACGCTCACCATCAGCTTCGAAGTATCGATCACGTGCGCCGTATTCGCTGGTTGACTTGCCGTGGTCGCGGGGACGCTTTGCAAGATCGGTTCTCACGTGAAAAGAAGTGCGTTAGTGCGTGAGTGCGTTAGTGCGCATGCCCACCTTTTGTCATCCTGAGCGACGCGCTTCACAGTCTTCTCCCGTTCTCCGACGCCTGGCGCGGAGCGAAGGATCTACTGCGCGTTGCGAGAGGCCCGCCTAACGAGCCAACCCCGGCCTGGCGCGGGCTAGATCCTTCGCTCGCCGCGGGAATCTCGTTCGCACCGCGTGCTCCCGTCAGGCGGCTCACTCAGGATGACAGGAATGTGGGAGCCCGCTTCGCCAACGCACTCACGCACTCACGCACTCACGCACTCACGCACTCAC
>DASVVI010000186.1:0-11583 GCA_036386635.1 Longimicrobium sp. | reverse complement strand
CACTAACGCACTAACGCACTAACGCACTAACGCACTAACGCACTAACGCACTAACGCACTAACGCACTAACGCACTAACGCACTAACGCACTAACGCACTAACGCACTGACCCATGCCCACCCCCACCCTCCCCCCGCCCTCCACCCGTCGCGGATGCCTGGCGCTGAACGCGTCGTTCGAGCCGCTGGCGGTGATCCCGGCGGCGCGGGCGGTGCGGCTGGTGCTGGAGAGGCGCGCCGAGCTCGTGGAGGCCGATCCCGCGCGCCCGCTGCGCTCCGCCGGGACCGAGCTCCCGTTCCCGGCCGTGATCCGCCTCGCGCGGTACGTGCACGTGCCGCGGAAGCTGCGCCGTGGCGTGTCGAACCTCCTGCTCCTGGCGCGCGACGGCTACCGGTGCAGCTACTGCGGCCGGCATCGGTCGGAGCTGCGGAGCCGCGAGTTCCTGACGCGCGACCACATCGTTCCGCAGCAGTGGTTCAAGGAGAACGGGGGCGATCCGAACACGTGGACCAACGTCGCCACCGCGTGCAGCACCTGCAACGGACGCAAGGGAAACCAGTCGCTGGCGCAGTTCACCCGCGCGACCGGGCTCCGGCTGCGGATCACGCCCGCCGAGCCGCACTTCGTCCACCTGGAGTGGGCGGTGCGCGCCCTCACCCCGCTGCAGCGCAAGTACGTCACCGAGTTCTTTGGCGCAGCCGCGACCGATGCGCTCGGGTGACGGCGGGGCTCACGAACGGAGGCACGGAGAAGGCGTCCGTGCCTCCGCTCGCTCTATCCGTCCGGAGATCATGGATACGGAACCGCTCATTCGGCACCGCACGGATTCCCTGTGGGTTGTCTCCAAGCCCGCGGGGATGCTGGTGCACCCGGTCACGCCCGAGAGCGGCGGGACACTGGCGGACTGGATCGCGGAGCGCGAGCCAGGCCCGGTTCACCTCGTCGGCCGCCTGGATCGCGACACATCGGGGCTCGTGCTGGTTGCGCGCAGGCCGGATGTGCACCGGCACTTCGCGCGGCACCCGCCCGAGCGCCGCTATCTCGTGCTCGTCCGCGGCCATCCCCCGGACGCGGGCATCGTCGACGCGCCCATCGGACGCGATCCTGACGACCCACCGCTGCGCGCGGTCCAGCCGGAGGGCCAGCCCGCGCGCACCCGCTTCCGCACCCTGCGCCGGTTGCGGGACGCCGCGCTGGTCGAGCTGGTGCTCGATACCGGGCGCACCCACCAGATCCGCGTCCACATGATGCACCTCGGCCACCCGGTCGTCGGCGACCGCTGGTACGGCCGCGAGGGCCTTGAGCTGATCGGCCGCCAGGCGCTGCACGCCGCCCAGCTCGCCTTCAACGATCCTGAAACCGGTGCGCCCATTACCGTCGAGTGCCCGCTCCCGCGCGACATGGCCGCGCTCCTCGAATCCCTTGCCTGACTCAGCAGGCGCGCGCGATGGCGCGGCGGGTCCGCGGCCGGTACTATCCGGCATCGCCCCAGCCATCAGACGAAAATGAACCGCTCTCTCGACCCCGCCGAGCTGGAATCCGCCGCGGCCCGGCTGCGTGCCGCGAACCTCGCCTTTGCCGCGCGCTTCACCGGCGAGACGGCGCATCGGCAGCCGGTGCACACGGTCTACCAGGGTGCGCAGCACTTCCGCCACGATGCCGCCGCCCGGCACGGACGCATCGCCCTCGAAGCGCTGCGCGAATACGCCCCTAGCGGGCACGACTTCTCCCACGCCCTCGGCATCGCCGCGGACGAGGCGCTCTACGGGCGGGTGGTCGAGAAGCTGGAGCGCGAGCCGGTGGAGGACTTCCGCGTGGACTTCGAGGACGGCTACGGCTACCCGCCCGACGACGAGGAAGACGCCACCGCCCTCGCCGTCGCGGACGAGATGGCGCATGGGATGAAGGCCGGGACGCTCCCCGCGTACATAGGCCTGCGGCTGAAGGCGCTCAACGAGGAGCTTCGCCCGCGCAGCATCCGCACGCTGGACCTCTTCCTCACGCGCCTGCTGGAGCGCACTGGCGGGCGGCTGCCGACAGGCTTCATCCTCACCGTGCCCAAAGTCACCATCCCGGAGCAGGCCGCCTTCTTTGCCGACGTGCTGGAGATGCTGGAGACGCGGCTGGGCCTCGCGGAAGGCGCGCTCCGCTTCGAGCTGATGGTGGAGGTCCCGCAGGCCGTGCTCGGGGCGGACGGGCGCACGCCGCTCCCCGCCTTCCTGGATGCCGCGCGCGGGCGCCTGACCGCGGCGCACTTCGGCACCTACGACTACACGTCGGGCCTCGGCATCACCGCCGCGCACCAGCGGATGCGCCACCGGGCCTGCGACTTCGCGCGCCACGTGATGCAGGTGGCGTTCGCGGGCACCGGCATCTGGCTCTCGGACGGCTCCACCGCCGTCCTCCCGGTCCCCCTCCACGAGCAGCCCGCCACCGGCAACGAGCGCGACGAAAACCGCGACGCCGTCCACGGCGCCTGGCGGATGCACTTCGAGGACGTGCAGCACTCGCTCGTCCACGGCTACTACCAGGGGTGGGACCTGCACCCGGCGCAGCTCCCCACGCGCTTCGCGGCCGTCTTCGCCTTCTTCCTCGCCGGCCGCGATGCCGCCGCCACCCGACTCCGCTCCTTCCTCGCCAAAGCCGCGCAGGCCGGCGACTCCTTTGACGACCCGCACGCGGGGCAGGCGCTGCTCAACTACTTCCTCCGCGGCATCGCATCAGGCGCGTTCACGGATGAAGAGGTGCGCACGCTCACCGGCCTGACCAAGGAAGAGCTGGCGAGCCGGTCGTTTAACCACGTGCTTACCTTACGACAGCACCATACCTGACCAGCCGCACAGAAGCGCTACCCGCGCAGGCCGAACTCGGCGATCAATCCGGGCTTCCCTGCGAGCAAAAGTTCGAGATGACTGCCGGCGAGCGTTTCAATCCGAAGAGCACTGTTCGATTGATTGTGGCTTTCAATCCACTGAACGGCGTCGGCGGAAAAACGTCCAGAGGTAGCGATAATGAGAATGTCCACCCGTGGTGGGCCCCAGTGACTCATCTGATCTTTAAGAATGGATACATCGCTGACACTGATGCTCTTGTTCAGCCAGTGCTTACATTGCACAATAACTCTCTCGCTCCGCGTTCCGCTGAGTGAATCGCGCGTAACTCTTACTGCGGAAAGGTCCCGCCCTCGATCTGAGGCGTTGGTGTGCATGAGCCACTTGGGATTTTCGTAACTCGGATCGGACGAGAGTAAGGCGAATAACAACCGCTCGAAAGCCTCTGCCGAAAGCGTGCTCCACGCCAAGCCAATCGGAACCACGGAACCGACCGGCGCGGCAGTCAATTCGCCGAGATCGTCAACAGGAACCGGGATAGCTTCCTCCTCACCGTATAGAGCAGAAACAAGCGCCGGTTTGATGGTTGGCCAATCCGTATAGGTGATGTCGTGCAGATCGGCAAGCTGCCCGAAATGCAAGTGCCGCTGAAGATCCGTCCAGCCTGGAGGACGGACAACGCTACTACCGAGTAGAGTATCAACTTGTGTAATTGTATTACGAAGGACCTCGATAGCATCCGCGGGTATCTTCTTCATTGGCTCGTACTCACCCTGGATCAGCGGGGCGAGTGAATTAATCACGCTCTCGAACTGCTCGGTGGCCGCGGTTACCGAAGCACGCAGTAGGGTTCTCCTCTTACGATTAAACCGAAATCTATACTCAGCTATATCTCGACCTGGCTGCTCTATAGCATCTTCCGTAGCCATTGCTGCTTCAATCTCACCTATCTCTCTCGCATCATACCTCCACTGTGCAATCTCATTGAGTTCAGCCGTTCGGTCCTCGAGACGCCATCCGTCGATGGCGGGCAGGTACTTGACCAATTCAGCAAACTGGCGACGCAGGTCGTCATAGACCGCATTATTGCCGAACACGACATCTTGCGGTATCACATCCTGTATCTTGGACCATAAGCGCTCCAGCTTTAGAACGTTTGCCTCAGTCGCTTCTAGAACGCGAAGGATTTCAGTTACAGATCTGGGGTTCATAGTTCGAGCACCCATTGGTTATTTGCACTAAATAGGAACACACCACCGGTATTTCCGAAAAACGGTCCCGCAACTCTGCAGACGGCGCGTTTACAGATAGAGAGGTGCGCACGCTCACCGGCCTGACGGAGGAAGATTTGGCGAGCCGGTCGTTTCACCATGTCATGGAAGTGCGGCAGCCGAGGTAAGCGGCGTCTACCTGGGCTCCCGCACCGGCCGCGAAGTGGGAGAGCAGTGCCCGCGCGCCAGCGACGACAGGCACGGCGTCTCCCCGTCGACGGGGCCGGTGCCGCTCTCGCCCCAGCCGTTGGCGCCCCAGCACCAGGCACGCCCCTCGGCATCGGTAGCGCACACCGCCTCGTGCACCGTCACGGTGCGGAAGCGGGTGTTGCCCGGCACCCGCACGGGCGTGGGGTGAGGCTGCATGTCCGTGCGCCCAGTGCCGAGCTGGCCCCAGTTGTTGCGGCCCCAGCACCAGAGCGCGCCTTCCGCGGTGAGCCCGCACGTCACGCGTTCACCCGCGCTCAGCGCCGTGAAGCGATGATCCCCTTCCACCGGAGCGGCGGTGGTGCGGGTGCCGGTGGTACCGTCCCCTAGATCTCCCAAGCTGCCCTCGCCCCAGCAGTAAGCCCGGCCGCTCGTGCCCAGCGCACACGCGTGCACGGAGCCCACCGACACGTCCGCCGCCGATTCCGGCAGGTTCACGCGTACCGGCCGTCCGCTGCCGCGCCTCACCTCTCCACCCGACGCGGTGTCGCCCGCCTGGATCCCCCAGCAGTACGCGGCCCCGTCCCGTGCCACGCCGCAGGTGAGGTACTCGCCCGCGCTCACCCGGGTGAAGCGCACCGGACCGCCCACCGCCGTCGGCGTCCGGTTGCACGGGTACATGCCGCACGGGCGCGCGCCCATCCCTCCCTGGCCGTGGTCGTTGACCCCCCAGCAGAACGCCACGCCATCCGTCGCCACTCCGCACGTCGTCCCGTCCCATCCCGAGATCGCGGTGAAGCGCAGCGGGGTCTCCATCAGCCGCGGCGTGCCGGACCCCCGGCTCACGCTGGCGAGCACTCCGAGGCTCCCCAGCCGGTTGTCTCCCCAGCAGAAGACGCGGCCGTCCCTCGCGAGCGCGCAGGTATGCGCATTCCCCACCGACAGCGCCTTCACCGGCGCCGGCACCGCCACCCGCAGTGGGACGCGGCTGCACGGGCGGGTCCGGTCGTAGGCGGTGCACCTGTCCATCTCCCGCTCCCCCACTCCCAGCAGGGAAACGCGGGAGTAGCCATCCGAATCCTGCCCCCAGCACGCCACGCCGCCCGCCGCGTCGATGCCGCACGTTCGGTCCGTGCCTGCGATGATGGTGGCGAACCGCGCCTGCCCCGCGCCCTGTGCCACGGCCGGGGCCGCCGCCAGCGCGGCGAGCAGGGCAGGGATGAAGCGTAGGCCGCGCGAAGCGGAGTGGTGCAGGGGCATGGTTGCACGGGGGGAAGGAATGGGGAACCCGGTCTGTCCTACAGAGAGCGCACCTTGGGAATCTCAGACCCGATGGCTGCACACATTTGAGACAGCGACAGCACTTCCGCCCATTATAACGTGGTGGGTCCGTCTTAGGCGGGTCAGGAGCTCGGGTACCCGAGCTCCGCTACTACCCACCGCCCGGCTTCCTTTTTCCACTTCACGTAGGGCGTGTGCCTGGTTATGTCTCTGAGAAACTCCGGGTCCGCAAAGCCTGTATCATCGTAACGCCGCCACATTACTTGATCGCCATCACCCTGAAACCCCTCGGCATAGAAGTCAAACATCCTCTCCGTGCCTCCTTCATCAAAACCGGTGAACAAGGAATGGTACCACCCGTCTTTCTTCCTGAAGCTTTCGGCGAGTTCCGCGCGGGTGGTTGAGCTCCCACGTGCCGGATACGTAATATTGTTGACCCACTTTATTGTCGACCTTCTCGGAAGAAGGTTCAGGAATCGCTGGGGATCGCCGGCCGCGAAGGCCGCGATGTACTCCCGCATCGCCGCCTCCAGGGAAATCGCGTCGGGGTCGCGCATGAACAACCTGCCGGGCACACGGTGCCGTGTAGCCCACGCGGTGTACGGCATGGACCGGGGAGCTACGCCCGTCACGGCTTCTACCACCTTCCAACTGCCCTCATGTCGCAGTAATCCATACACGTACGGATCGGTGGCACCGGGGGTAGCCAGAACCCGAAAGGTGTCGCCGTATGCCCTCTCCAGCTTGTACGGCATTGCACGGACGTATGCCCACCCGTCATCCACTGCGACGTGCACATCCGCGAAGATCACGCTTGCCCCGACCACCCGGTCCACCGAAGGCCGAAGCGCGTCGAGAATGGCGCGGCGCTCGGCGCTTCCCGCCGCGGGCGTGCGAGGGAGCTGTTGAGCTGGCGCCACCGTGTCTAGTAGAACCAGGGCGGCAATCGCTGTGAGTAGTTGTCGCATCATAAAGGTATCGGTGCTTTGAGGGAGGATGATGAATGCCAGCGTGCGATGGGTCTGAGCGGATCTCACGGAGTCAGAAACGGGCGGCGGTGATTTACAACGGCTTGGTGCGGCCGGCAGACAGGTCCGCCAACGCCTCGTCTGCGAGCGCGTCGAGCCGACCGGCTGCTACGTCCTTCTCGAACTGGCGGTCCCACACCTCCGCATCGAACTCGAAGAACCATTCGCGGAAGCGCGAGAGGTCAGCGGGAGAGAGGCCGCTGACCGCATGTTCAATCTCGTCGAGGTTGCTGTTCATGAACCCTCGCACATCCGCGGTCTTTATCGGTTCCACGGAATCAGGAACTACTAATCGACGGCGTTGTCGATCCTCGACCACCGCGGATCTCCGCCAGGATGTCACCGAGCGTGAGATCCTGGAAGAGCGTCTCCCTGTCCTTCGTGTAGTCGCCAAAACCCTGGACGAACTGGTTGAGGAACCGCACCGTGTCAGCGAGCCCGATCTCCCGGGAGAGCACCTCGATCGCGTGCTGCGTCACCTCTTGCAAGGGTCGAGGAGGCTTAGTCATGATACGTACTGTATTCAGTGGTTGAGCGGCCTGCACACGTCCAGATAGATGCGCTTTCAATCGTACTCTTTATCCGCGCAACGGACAACTGTTCGATCGCCATCGCAGGATTGTCGCATCGGAGACTGGCGGGATTCGGCGTCCGCGGCATGTGTGGTGAGCAAATTTGGATGATTCCGCACGATCCTGACCGGGAGAAACGCCATGAACCGGCTCGCAATGAGCAGCCTGGAAGTGGGACGGTAGGCGCAGTGGAGACGCACGAAGGTGCCGAGACTCCGCTGGAGGAGCTCGCCCGCGAGGGGAGGACGCGCGCGCAGGCGGCCGCGGCCGAGGAAGCGCTCCGCCAGCGCGAGGAAGAGCGGGCCTCCAAACGCGAGGTGCTCCGAATCGGGAGGACGTACCTGCTCGATGCGCTCGTGGAGCAGCCGCGAGTGCCGCAGTGGATCACCCTGCTGCGCGTGTTGGCGGCGACGGCGCTGTGTGGCGTGCTGTGGATCGCGGGTGAGGCGCTGGGGCTGCCGCGCGTGTCGGGCGTGGGCCTGGTGGGGGTGCTCGTGCTGCCGTTCGCGTGGTTCGGCGTGCGCCGGTTGAACGCGGTGCGGCTCCTGCGCGTCGAGCGCGCCTGGCTGCACGACCTCCCGTTCCCGGTGTTCGGCTACTTCGACACGCTCAGCGCCAGTCCCGACGAGGAGTGCACGCTGCGCGTAAAGGTGTGGACGCTCGGCGAGGGACCATCGGACGAGGTGATGGAAGGGATCGCGGGCCTGGCGGGCGGCGCCACATCGGTGACGCGCTCGCACGGCGGCTGGCGGATACAGAGCGGCGTCCTGCGCAGCCCCGCCTTCGAAGATTCCGGGCCGACGAACGGGGCGCGGCTCGGGTGGATGCGCTCCGTGATCGAGGAGTCGCTCCTCCCGCTGCACCGCGTCCATCCAATCCGGCGCGTGGAGTTCGGGGAGTGAGCCATCCCGCCGCAGAACAATTCCAACCAAGTGGAGGATCGAGACGTCAGAGAGGAACGGCGCGGCAACCCGCATCGCGCCGTCTCCCTCCGCGCTCCCAGATCCCTCGATGACATCCCTTCGCCGCTCCGCCTGCATCCTTCTGGCAACTCTGGGCCTCGGCGGAGGGTTAGCCGCCCAGCAGCCCGCCGCAACGGGCAGCGCGCTGCTCGGGAGTTGGGAGGGGGTGATGAGCTCGCCAACTTCGCCGCAGTTCATCACGCTCACCCTGCGCCCCGAAGGCGCTGAGCCGGGAAGCACGCTTGAGGTTCTCGGGCTGACGCTGAAGGCGAGCGAGGCGCGGGTGGCGGGCGACTCCGTCGTGATGCGCATCGGCGAGGGGCCGCGTGCGGTGCTGATCGACGGCGCGGTGCGGGATCGCGAGCTCGTGGGCAGGCTGCGGCAGGGGGCGGATACGCTCGCCTTCACCCTGCGCCGCATCCCCGACTACCCGAAGCCGCGCGACCGCGTGGAGGCGTGGCAGCAGGACATCGACGCGCTGACGACGCGGTTCGTGGAGCTGGACCGCAGCTTCACCGCGGCCGAGCGGGCACGCTTCCTGGAACGGCTCGCCGAGACGCGGGGCCGCCTGGCCGAGCTGAACGACGACGAGGTCGTGGTGCGGCTGGCATCGGCCATCGCGCTGGCGAACAACGCGCACACCCGGCTCTACATCCTGCGCAACGCCACCGAGCTGCGGCGCCTGCCCGTGCGCCTGTGGTGGTTCAGCGACGGCCTGTACGTGGTGCGCACGACGCCGGAGTACCGCCGTCTGCTGGGGTGCCGCATCGACGCGGTGGCGGGGGTGGATGCGCGGGAAGCGAGGGAACGGGTGGCGCCCCTGTTCGCCGGCAACCGCTCGTGGGGCGACTACATGAGCGTGTACTCGCTCACCAGCCCCGAGGTGCTGCGCGGGCTGGGGATGATCGCGTCGTCCGACTCGGTGGCGTTCGGGGTGTCGCGCTGCGGCGGGGCGGCGCGTGCGGTGGTGAAGCCGCTCCCGCTGGCCCGGCGCGACCGCGCGGTGGAGGCGTGGTGGGACCTGACGCCGCGCCACCCCGGTATCGACTCGACCTGGGTGCAGGCGCTGTCGGCGCGGGCGGGCGCGCTCCCGCTGTACCTTCGCAATCCCACGCGCAACTACTGGTTCGAGTACCTGCCGGAGAGCGGCGTGCTCTACTTCCAGTACAACCGTTCGCAGGATGCCGCGGGCGAGAACACCGCCCGCTTCGGCGAGCGGCTCCTGGCGGCGCTCGGGGAGCATCGTCCGAAGGCCTTCGTGATGGACGTGCGCTTCAACACGGGCGGGAACCTGACGCTCGCCGCCGGCCTGATGAAGACGCTGGAGGAGCGGACGCGCGGCACCCCGCGCTTCATCATCACCGGGCGCTCGACCTTCTCCGCGGGGATCTCGCAGGTGGCGTTGTGGCGACAGGCGGGCGGCGTCACCATCGTGGGCGAGCCAGTGGGGGACGAGCTCGAGATGTGGGCCGAAGGTGGCAACGTGCGGCTGCCGAACTCCGGCCTCAAGGCTCACTTCGCGAACGGCGCGCACAGCTACTCGCCCGCTCCCTGCCCGGCGAACACGCCCTGCTACGACCTCTCCTCGCCACCACTTACCCCGGACGTTCGCGCGATGGCGACCTGGGCCGACTACCGCGCCGGCCGCGACCCCGCCATGGGCGCCATCCTCGCTCGCCTCGCCCGCTAGGAAGCAAAGAGGCACGGAGAACACCATCTTCTCCGTGCCTCTTTCATCATCTCACCCGCGCTGCATCACCTGCGCGGAGCGATCTTCAGCAGCTCGCCGTTCTCAGCGTCGGTGACGAGGTAGAGGGCGCCGTCCGGGCCCTGTCGCACGTCGCGGATGCGCTGCCTGCGGTCGGTGAGGAGGTGCTCCTCGCCCGTCACGCGGCCGTTGGCGAGCGTCAGGCGAACGAGCCGCATCTCCCGCAGCGCGCCCACGAAGAGGCTGCCGCGCCACGCCGGAAACGCGCTCCCCGTGTAGACCTGCGCGCCGGACGGGGCGATCACCGGGTCCCAGTAGTAGACGGGCTGCTCGGTGCCCGCGCGCTGCGTCGTCGCGGCGCCGAGCGCGGAAGTGATGGGCGAGCCGTTGTACTCGATGCCGTACGCCACGATGGGCCAGCCGTAGTTCTTCCCCTTCTGCACGCGGTTCAGCTCGTCGCCGCCGCGCGTGCCGTGCTCGATCGTCCAGAAGTTGCCCTGCGCGTCGAAGGCGGACGCCTGGATGTTGCGATGGCCAGTCGACCAGATCTCCGGGAGCGCGCCCGCCCGCCCGATGAACGGGTTGCCCGGCGCCGGCGCGCCGTTCGTCGTGATGCGCAGCGTCTTGCCGAGGTGGCTCCCCAGCTCCTGCGCCTGCGGCCTCGTGTTGCGATCGGAGCGCTCGCCCATGGTGACGTACAGCATCCCGTCGGGCCCGAATGCGAGGCGGGAGCCGAAGTGCATGTTGTTCTGGTACGTCGGCCGCGTGTGCAGGATCACCCGCACCTGCTCCAGCCGCGTGCGGTCCGCCGAGAGCACGCCGCGCCCGACGCTGGTGCCGTTGCCGCCCTCGCGCGGCTCCGTGAAGGTCCAGAAGACGGTGCGGTCGGTGGCGAAGCGCGGGCTCAACGCTACGTCCAGCAGCCCGCCCTGCCCGCGCGGATCGACCTCGGGAAGCCCCGCGAGCGGCGCCCCAATCTGCCCGTTCGCGGCGACGATGCGCATCCGCCCCGGCTTTTCCGTGACGAGAAAGGTCCCGCCGGGAAGCGGCTCGACGGCCCACGGCTTGGTGAGCCCACTCGCCACCACGGTTACGTTGAAGGCGGCATTCGACCTCACGCCGCACGCCCTCGTCTGCCCCGCGGAGGCCGGGCGCTGAGCGGGCGCGTTCGCGGTGCCCGTGGGGAGCGGCGTGCACGCCTGCGCCTCCGCCGTCTGGACTAGCGAGGCGTCCGCCGCCTTGCCGCCCTCGGGAGCGCAGGCCGCCGCGAGTGCGAGAATCGGTACCACAGCTACGACCATCTTGCGCATGAGTCCAGCCCCGGAAGTGCTCAAAGGATCGGCCATTCGCTGGCCGGTGGTGGGCCGGGGTGCTGCAAGAACGGTGCGGGGTCAGCGCAGCGGCTTGCGCCAGATGAGCTGCACCTCGTGCGGCAGCGACGGGTACACGCCGCGGTTGGCCTCCGCGAGCACGCACCCCTGCTTCGCGTAGAACCGGCAGGCGGGGACATCGATGTTCTGTGTCTCCACCTTGAGCTCCGCACACCTTCTCGCCCGTGCCCACGTCTCGGCCGCGCGAAAGAGCGCGGTGCCCACGCCCTGCGCGCGCACGTCGGGCGCGACGCGGATGTCCCAGAGCACGGCCAGGTCGCGCCGCCCCTCCAGCATGTCCACCCCCGGCGTGTTGAACGCGATCACCGCCCCGCCCACGCGCCGTCCGCCGATGCGTGCCGCGAGCACACCCCAGTTCCAAACATCGAAGCGCTTCGCCCACCGCGCCGGA
>DASVVI010000185.1:0-5372 GCA_036386635.1 Longimicrobium sp. | reverse complement strand
TGGAGGAGGGGCAGACCGCCATCGTCTTCACCAACACGCGCTCGCAGACGGAGATCTGGTTCCAGGCGATCCTGGCCGCGCGGCCGGAGTGGGCGGGCGTGATCGCGTTGCATCACGGCTCGCTCGATCGTTCCACACGCGACTTCGTTGAGGAAGGGCTGCGCACCGGCCGTCTGCGCTGCGTGGTGGCCACCTCTTCGCTGGACCTGGGGGTCGACTTCTCGCCGGTGGACCGCGTGCTCCAGGTGGGGAGTCCCAAGGGGGTGGCGCGCCTCCTTCAGCGGGCGGGCCGCAGCGGCCACCGTCCGGGCGTGGAGAGCCGCGTCACCTGCGTCCCCACCAACGCGCTGGAACTCGTCGAAGTGGCTGCCGCGCGCGACGCGGTGAAGGCGGGTTCCATCGAGAGCCGCCTACCCGTGGAGCGCCCGCTGGACGTCCTGGCCCAGCACGTGGTGACGGTGGCGCTGGGCGGCGGGTTCCGGCCGGACGACCTGCGCGACGAGGTCCGCTCGACCCGCGCCTACGCCGGCCTGCTGGACGACGAGTGGGAGTGGACGCTGGACTTCGTCTCGCGCGGGGGCGAGGCGCTGCGCGCGTACCCCGAGTACTCCCGCGTCGTCCCGGGCGAGGACGGCTGGTGGCGCGTTGAGGACGGCGGCGTGGCGCGGCGGCACCGGCAGGCGGTGGGCACCATCGTGAGCGACGCGTCAGTCAGCGTGAAGTACCTCAAGGGCGCGCGGCTGGGATCTGTGGAGGAGTCGTTCATCGCGCGCCTGCGCCCCGGCGACCGCTTCATCTTCTCCGGCAAGCCGGTGGAGTTCGTGCGCGTGCGCGACATGACCGCATGGGTGCGCAAGGCGGGGAGCATCAAGGGCTTCATCCCCCGCTGGATGGGTGCGCGCATGCCGCTCTCCACCGAGCTGGCGGCGGCGCTGCGGCGGCGGCTGGAGGAGGCGCGCGAGGGGATCTTTCGCGATCCCGAGATGGAGGCGGTGAAGCCCATCCTCGACATCCAGGCGCGCTGGAGCCGCATCCCGGCCGCCGACGAGTTGCTGGTGGAGCGGGTGAAGACGCGCGAGGGGTTCCACCTCTTCTTCTTCCCCTTCGAAGGACGCCTGGTGCACGAGGGGTTGGCCGCGCTCCTGGCGTACCGCATCTCGCGGATGCGCCCCATCTCGTTCACGCTCGCCGCCAACGACTACGGCGTGGAGCTCCTCTCCGCGGACGAGGCGCCGCTCGAAGAGGCGCTCGAGGCCGGCCTGCTGAGCCCGCGCGACCTGGTGGACGACATCCCCGCATCGCTGAACGCCACCGAGATGGCGAAGCGGCAGTTCCGCGAGATCGCGCGGGTGGCGGGGCTCGTCTTCCCGGGCCTGCCCCACGCGGGGAAGACGGCGCGGCAGCTCCAGGCCTCGAGCGGCCTCTTCTTCGACGTCTTCCAGCGCTTCGATCCGCAGAACCTGCTGCTGAGCCAGGCGCACCGCGAGGTGTTGGAGCGCCAGCTGGAGAGCAGCCGCCTGGGCCGCACCCTGGAGCGCCTCGCTGCCAGCCGCGTGGTCGTCACGAGCCCGGAACGCACCCCGCCGCTGGCCTTTCCGCTGCTGGTGGACCGCGCCCGCAACCGCGTGTCGAGCGAGTCGCTGGGGGACCGGGTGAGGAAGATGCAGGTGCGGCTGGAGAGGGCGGCGGGGTAGCCCTCACCCCCCCGGCCCCCCTCTCCCGATAACAGGAGAGGCTGGCGCCTATGTTATCGAGAGAGGGGGGAGTGCATGTGGAGCAGCTCGGAACCGAAGTGCTCCCCTCTCCCGCTTGCGGGGGAGGGGCCGGGGGAGGGGGAGCCCGACGCGGCACCAGCATGTGTGCCGCGCAACCTCCAGCGCGCCCGAACGTACAATGGTGGAACCCGAACCACGTGAGCCAACGATGTCGATGCTGTCGCGGCTGGACGAAGCCGTGGAATTCGCCGAGAACCCCGAGCCGCGCTGCCCGTGCGTCCTCCTGCTGGACACCTCCGGCTCCATGGCCGGGGAGCCGCTGGAGGCGATGCTGGACGGGCTGGAGACCTTTCGCTTCGACCTGGCCGTCGATCCGCTGGCGGCGCGGCGGGTGGAGGTGGCGGTGGTGACGTTCGACAACGCCGTGCGCGTGGTGCAGGACTTCGCGCCGCCAGACCAGTGGGAGGTCCCCGCGCTGCGCGCCGAGGGGCAGACGCGCATGGCCGCCGCCATCGGCCGCGCGCTCCAGCTGGTGGAGGAGCGCAAGGCGGCGTACCGCGCGTACGACATCGGCTACTACCGCCCGTGGATCTTCATGGTGACCGACGGCGAGCCGCAGGGGGAGCCGTCCGAGGCCGTGGCCGCGGCGGCGAAGGAGCTGCGCGAGGCGGAGGCGGCGAAGCGCGTGGCCTTCTTCGCCGTGGGGGTGGAGGGCGCGAACCTGCAGCGGCTGGCCAAGATATCGGTGCGTGCGCCGCTGCGGCTGAAGGGGCTCAACTTCCGCGAGATGTTCGTGTGGCTGTCGCGGAGCATGCAGGGGATCGCGCACTCGCGCCCCGGCGACGAGATCGCGCTTCCGCCGCCCAGCGGCTGGGCTCAACTGTGACGTGGCGCGTGCTGGGCGCGTCGGTGCGGGGCACCCGGCACGTGCGCGAGGGTACGCCGTGCCAAGATGCGCACGCCTGGCGCGTTCTACCGTGCGGCACGGTCGCGCTGGCGGTGGCGGATGGCGCGGGTTCCGCCCCGCACGCCGCCGCGGGAGCCGCCGCCGCCGCCCGCGCCGCCATCGATGCGCTCGGCGATGGCGGCGATGCGGGTCCGGCGCTGGACCGCGCACTGATCGCCGCGCTCGCCGCCGTCGAGGAGGAAGCCGCCCGCCGCAACGCCGCCCCGCGCGAGCTCGCGACCACACTGATCCTCGCCCTGGCTGGCGACGACGGTGTGTCCGCGGCGCAGGTGGGTGATGGCGCGCTGGTGGTGGAAGGGGCCGATGGAATGCACTCGATCACGGTGCCGATGGGAGGCGAGTTCGTGAACGAGACGGTCTTCCTCACCTCGCCGGGCGCGCTGGACGCCGTGCAGAGGAGCAGCTGGAGCGGCACCCCGCTGCACCTGGCGGCGTTCAGCGACGGGCTGCAGGGCCTCGCGCTCCGCCGCCCGGACCATGCGCCGCACGCGCCCTTTTTCGCCCCGCTCTTCCGCTTCGCCGGCGAGGCTGCCGATGCGCGGGCGGGCGAGGCCGAGCTGGCCGCCTTCCTCGCCGGCCCGCGCGTCACCGCCCGCGCGGACGACGATCTTACGCTGGTGATCGCGGCAAGAACTGGAAGTGCTAAGTCCTAAGTCCCAAGTGCTAAGTGGACTGTCTGTAGTTCAGCACTTAGCACTTAGCACTCAGGACTATCGCACTCACGCACTCACGCACTAACGCACTAACGCACTAACGCACTTTTTCTCGATGTCCGACGCCCCCATCCCCCTCCTCCGCGCACGCGGCGTCACGCTGCGGCTGGATCCGTCGCTGCTGCTCGGCGCCGGCGGGGAGGCGCGCGTCTTTGCGCTGCCCGGCGATGCGGAGCGGGTGGTCAAGCTCTTCCGCCAGCCCACGCCTGAACGCGCCCGCAAGATCGCGCGGATGATCGCCGCGCCGCCGCTGCTGGGGCCCGATCCCGAGGGCGCGGTGCGGCTGGCATGGCCCCAGGAGGGGGTGGTGGACGAGGAGGGGCGGCCGGTCGGGTTCCTGATGCCGCGCGCGGAAGGGCCGCGCATCTTCGAGTTCTACAACCCCGTTACGCGCCGCACGCGGGCGCCGCTCTTCCACTACGGGCTGCTGCACCGCGCGGGGGGCAACCTCGCCGCCGCCTTCGCCGCGCTGCACGAGCGCGGCTACGTGGTGGGCGACGTCAACGAGTCCAACATCCTGGTGGCCCCCGAAGGCGCGATTACGCTGGTGGACACGGACGGCTTCCAGGTCCCCGACCCCGCCACCGGCGCCGTCTACCGATCGCGCGTGGGCCGGCCGGAGTTCACCGCGCCCGAACTCCAGGGCGTCCCCTTCGGCGCGGTGGACCGCACGCCGGAGCACGACCGCTTCGGCCTCGCCGTCCTCCTCTTCCTCCTGCTGATGGAGGGAACGCACCCCTTCGCCGCGCACACGGTGGGCGGCGCGGAGCCGGAGCCACTGGAGGAGCGGCTGCGCGCGGGGATGTTCCCGTACGCCAGCGAACGCCCGGGGCGCACGGCCACGCCGCCGCGGCTGGCGCTCCCCTTCAAGGTGCTGCATCCGGGCGTACGCGAGCTGTTCGTGCGCTGCTTCGTGGACGGGCACCAGGACCCCGCCGCCCGCCCGGCCGCGGAGAGCTGGCGCGCCGCGCTCAAGGAAGCAGAGGGTGAGCTGCGCCGTTGCGACCTGAACCCACAGCACCGCTTCGGCGCGCACCTGGGGATCTGCCCGTGGTGCGAGCGCGCCCGCCTGCTGCGCGGCCGCGACCCGTTCCCGGCCACCGCCGAGGCCGCAAGCCGCGTGGGCACGCGCATGCGGCGCCCCGCGCCACCGCCCATCCCCGAACCGGCGGCCACGCCGGCGCCCGCCCCGCGCCCGCGCAGGCCGGCTCCCCCCGCGGCCCCGCTCCCCGCGCGCGCCCTGGCGGCGGTGCGGAGCTCCGTCGCAGACCCGGCCGTCTGGGTCTTTCCCCTCCTCCTGCTGGCGATGATGCCGCTGGGGCTGGGGCAGCTCTTCGCCGGCATCCTGGCGCTCGTCGCGGCGCTGGCGGCGCTGCAGCCGCGCAGCAACCCGCGCAACTGGAGCCAGCTCGCCGCCGTCATGCTCCTCCTGACCGTCGCCGCCGGACTGACGGCGGATGCGGTGAGCGGGGGCCCCGGTCCCGACCCGTACCACGAAGACGAAGACGTCATGCCGCCCCTTCCGCCCCGCTTCCCTCCCCCGGTGAGCGACGGGCAGACGTATGACATCTCGGACGTCGAGGAGCCGCCGCAGCTCAGCAACCGCGCGGTGGTGCAGCGGGCCATGGAGCGCACCTACCCGCCGCTCCTGCGCGACGCCGGCGTCGGCGGAACCGTGAGCCTGCGCTTCACCATCCTGGAGGATGGATCCGTGGACCCCGCGAGCGTGGAGGTGCTGGAGAGCGACGACCCGCAGTTCTCCCAGGCGGCCATAGAGGTGGCCGTGCGGATGCGCTTCACCCCGGGTATGGTGAACGACCAGCCCGTCCGCACCACCGTGCAGCTCCCGATCACCTATCAAGTGCAGACGTACTGAGCACTGGGCTATTCACGAACATGAAGAGGCACGGCGAGGAAGCTCCTCGTCGTGCCTCATTTCAAGTCCCGGGCGCGTCAGCGGGATCAGGCGGCGGCGAT
>DASVVI010000184.1:0-7816 GCA_036386635.1 Longimicrobium sp. | reverse complement strand
CGGAGAGCGCGTCGTCCAGCCCCAGCGGCCACACGGGGTGCGCGGCGACGTGGTCGTCGAGCCGCGCGAGGGGCTCGCCGGAGTTGAAGACGTCGTTGAGGAAGGAGAACACCGCCGCCGCCCGCTCCCGCGCCCCCTCCAGCGATGGCAGGAGCCGCTCCTCGATGGTGTCGAGCGCGGCGCGGGCCAGCAGGTCGTTGTTCACCGCCCCCAGCGCGCCGCGAAAAGCCGGGAGCAGCCCCTTCCCCCGGTGCTCCAGCCTCCGCAGCGTCCGGAACAGGCCACGGCGGGACACAGTGGCCCCAAGGTGGCTCGTCGCCGCCTCCTCCAGGTTGTGCGCCTCGTCCAGCACCAGCCGCTTGTAGTGCGGAAGGACAGCCGGGGACGAGTAGTTCCCCTGCGCGCGCCGCACGGCCAGGTCGCTGAACAGGAGGTGGTGGTTGGAAACGACGATGTCCGCCGACGACGCCTCGCGCCGGGCGCGCTGGTAGAAGCAGTCCTCGAAGTTGGGGCACTTCGCGCGCAGGCAGATGTCGCTCTCCGACGACACCTCGTCCCACACCTCGGCCGAGGGGCG
Source organism: Longimicrobium sp. (assembly GCA_036386635.1). Taxonomy (GTDB): domain Bacteria; phylum Gemmatimonadota; class Gemmatimonadetes; order Longimicrobiales; family Longimicrobiaceae; genus Longimicrobium. The sequence goes on along the minus strand of DASVVI010000184.1, from coordinate 7,239 downwards.
GAAGGAGAGGTCGGAGAGGGAGCCGTCCGCCGTCTTCCCCAGCCACTCCACGATCCCAGCCAGCTCCGCCTGCTTCTCCGCGTCGAACAGCGCCGCCGCGTTGTCCCGCGCCAGCAGCGCGCGCCGCACGGAGACGTAGTTGCGCCGCCCCTTCACCAGCGTGAAGCGGAACGGGATCCCAAGCGCGCGCCGCAGCATGGGGAGATCCTTGTCGACGAGCTGCTCCTGGAGGTTGATGGTGTTGGTGGACACCACCGTGCGCTCTCCGTTCAGCACCGCCCAGCGTATCGCCGGAAGGAGGTACGCCACCGACTTCCCCGTCCCCGTCCCCGCCTCCGCGATCCCGACGCCGCCCTCGTTGTAGAGCGACCCGATCATGCGTGCCAGCTCGCGCTGCTGCGGCCGGTCTTCGTAGCGCGGGTGGCGCGAGGCGAGCGCTCCGCCGGGGCCCAGGTCGCGGTCGAGCGCGTCCAGATCGAGCGGGGTGCACTCGCTGGCGTCGGGCGGCTCCACGATGACGTACAGCTCGCTCGCGTCGTTGTCGACGATGGCGGATCCCAGCCCCATCTCCCACACCCGCGCCGCGACCTGGAAGTCCGCCTCGGAGGGCTCCAGCACGCCGGAGGGGTGGTTGTGGATGAGCAGCCCCCCCGCCTCGGGCGACTTCACCAGCGCCAGCACCGCCGACGGCCCGCCGCGGGCGATGACGCGCGGCTCCGTGACGGCCCCGCCCTCGCCCACGCGCGCGACGAAGCACACCTCGTTGCCCCGGGCGCGCGCGATCTCCCGCCGCACCAGCTCGGCGGCGGCGGGTTCAAGGAACAGCTCGACGGCGGAACGTTGCTGCTTCATCTAACGGGGGAGCGGGATTCGGGCATGGGCGAAACAGAAGTGCTAAGTGCCAAGTCCTGAACAGCAGCTCAACCCAGCACTTAGCACTTAGGACTTAGGACCTAGCACTCTTCCTCACCCACCTCACGCGCCGGCTCGGACTCCGCGAGCGCTTCCCGCAGGAGCTCCTCGTCGTCCTCAGCGACCGCGTCCATCTCTACGTACCCAACGCGCGGCGGCTCGGCGGGGTCTTCGGGGCAGAGGAAGCGCGCGCCGTAGAATCCGCGCTCGGTGGGGGCCGGGTGCCCGTAGAGGATCTCCACCAGCCACCCCCTCCCCCGCTCGTCCTGGAAGATCGCCCTGTCTTTCGCCATTTCTTCGGTACAATGCTGCAGCCGGGGTGTTCCGTCAACGTTGACGAAGTGTACCCAAGAGGGGGCCGGGAGGGAAGGCGGGGCGGGCGGCGGAGGCCCCCACCCCCGCTCGTCACCTCGCGGCCCCTCCCCCAAACCAGCCTGGGGGAGGGGCGGACGCGGGCATCCCTGCGCGGGTGTGAAGGGCGTCACGCGGGCGGGCACGGGCAGCCACGCGGGGCTGCCCCTACGGTGGTGGGTGCCCGAGGGCGGGGGTCGCGGTGGGGGCGAGGGAGGGCAGACACGCAGGTCTGCCCCTACCGGCATCCGGGTAATGGGGCGAGGGGCGATGCGGCGGCGGGCACGGGCGCGATGAATCGCGCCCCTACGAGGCATTTGTTCGGTGGCCACGCCCCCTCTCTCGATAACGGCGAGGGCGCAGCCCTCTCCTGTTATCGGGAGAGGGGGCAGCGAGGAACGAGCGGGGGTGAGGGCCCCTACTCCCCAAACAGATCCCCGTCCCCCGGCACCCCACGCCTGCCCCGCGCCCGCGGATGGCGAACCACGCGCTCCTCGGGAAAGATCACCACCGCGTCCGGTTGCGCGAGCGAGCGAAAGACGGCGCGCCCCTCCTTCTTCAGCAGCGCGAGCGCCTCGCGCACCTCGTCCTGCGTCAGGTCCGAATCCGTCAGCCCCGCGAGCACCTCGCGGAACGGAAGCGTCTGCCCGCGATGGCGCTCCGCCAGGAGCTCGGCGGCTGCGACAGGATCCGCGCGACGCGATGGCTCCGGCGCGGGCTCCGATTCGCCGAACAGATCCAGCACCTGCGCCGGGGGCGGTTCGGCCGGCTCCGGCGTCGTCGGGAGGAGGACGGACGCGGCGCGGTCCTCCAGCCCGGCGCCCTGCACGGCCGCGTTCAGCGCCAGCGCGGCGGCGGGCTCTGAGGAGACGAGGAAGAGGTGCGCGGCGACGGCATCCTCCCCCGCCGCGACGCGAGCAGTCTTGAGCACCCGTCCCTCCGCCGCCTTCTCCAGCCGCGCACGGAAACGCTCGAGCACGCCCTCCAGCGCCTGCCCCGCCCCGCCCTCGCGCTCCGCCGCGCGCCAGCCGAAGACCCAGTCGTGCCGCGCATCGCCCAGCAAGGCGGAGCAGCCCTCCACGATGCGCTTCGCAAAGGGGGGCAGGTCGGCGAGGGGGCCGCTGAACTTCCCCTGCTTCTCGAAGTCGGCGTGCGGGAAGCGGAGGAGGAGATCGATGGCGGGGTCGCCCAGCACGGCGTCAATCAGTGCCCAGGGAAGGCGGCGGGCGCTCGGCGGCGCCATCCAGAGGAGCGCGCGGGCACGCTCCGGGAGGGCGAGCATCACGTCCGCGACGTTGCGGAAGTCGGCCTCGACCAGCCCTATCTCGCCGGGAGCGAGCGTGGCGGGATCGGCGGCGGCGCGGACGCGGTCCCCCCACCCGGTCGCTTCCAACTCCGCGCGGAAGCGGGCGAGGAGCGCGGGGTCCTCCTCCACCAGCACGGCCGACGCGAGCTCCGGCGCCGCATTCAGCACCGCGCGCACCGCCGCCACCGCGCGGGAAGGCCCCTGCCGCCCTGGATCGCCCACCCCGAACGAGTACTCCGCCCCGGCGAAGGCATCCACGTACACGATACGCCCCGCCGCGCCGGGATCCTCCTGCGCGCGCGCCGCGTCCCGGGCCCACGCGCCAGCGAACGCGGCGAGCACGGGGTGCAGCGCGGCGTCGGGAGCGGGCGGCGGAGCGGGCTTCACGGCAAAGGGCGCGGGGTGGACGGTGGATGCGGGCGAACACTACACCCGAACCCATACCGAAGCAACCCGGCCCGCAGGTTGCTGCACTGCGCGCGGGACGCTGGGTGCCACCCGATAAACCAGGAGGGATGCCATGGATGCAACCGCGTCGCGCAAGGCGACCGTCGCCTGCTCGTCGTGCGGGCGGCTGAACCGCGTGGACCTGTCGCGCGCATCGGACCGGCCGAAGTGCGGCGCGTGCGGACGCCCCATCGCGATCGACCGCCCGCTTTCCGTGAACGACGCCACCTTCGACCGCGTGGTCGGCGGATCGGACGTGCCGGTGCTGGTGGACTTCTACGCCGACTGGTGCGGCCCCTGCAAGATCATGGCGCCCGTGCTGGACGCGGTAGCACAGGCACGCGCCGGCTCGGTGCTCGTCGCTAAGCTGGACACGGACCGCAACCCCGCCATCGCGCGCCGCTTCCAGATCGCCTCCATCCCCACCCTGATCGTCTTCCGCGGCGGGCGCGAGGTGGGCCGCGAGCTGGGCGCCATTCCCCGTCCGCGCCTGGAGGCGCTGCTGGACGGCGCGACGAGGTAAGCGGGGGCTACGCGCGGGCGGTTCCTCTGGGCCGCCCCAGCTACGCCATCCATCGCTTCGAGCCGAAGATGCCGTCTACGAGCCCGGGCACGCTCAGATCTACGTCGAGCGCGTGCCAGTGAAGCCCCGACCCGCCGGGCAGCACTTCCACTTTGGCGAGCTCGGCGGCGCTAGCGCCTCTGAGCCCCTCGCCAAGCTGTGCGGGAAACGCAAAGAGACAGCCGTTGCTCAGCTCCACCACGACACGGCCCGTGCTCTTCTGGTAACGTGCGGTCTTCGCGCGCGGCTCCGTCTCCGCAGCGAGTCGCGCGCGCTCACGTGCGGCGGGAAGCTGCGCCAGGATCTCTTCGTCGGTCAGATTCGTCGCCATGCATCTCCCTCAATCCGCCGCGACTGCCGCCGGCTCCAGCTCTATGCTCCAACCGGTGCGGATGTCGGGGGCGAGGGAGGCGGCGACGGAGCAGTACTTGTCGAAGGAGAGCTGGACCGCGCGCTCCACGTGCTCGCGGGGGGAGTCGGTGGCGACGCGGTAGGTGAGGTGGAGGTCGGTCAGGCGGCGCGGGTGCTCGGGGGCGCGGGAGAAGCGCACCGAGACGCTGCACGCGGTGGGCGGCGTGCGCCGCTTCTCCAGGTAGTCCACCACGTCGATGGCCGAGCACGACGCGATCGCCACCACCAGCGTGTCCACGGGGCTCGGCGCGGCCTCCTTGTTTCCGTCGACGACCAGCGTGGCGCCTTCAGGGGCGCCGCCGCGGTACCGCATTCCGCCTTCCCACACCACCTCGATCGGGTACTCCACGGGCACTCCATCTGGCATCACTTCCTCCTCGTTGGTCAGTCGTCGCGCGGGACCGTGTAGGACAGCGTCACCATGCCGCTAGGATACGTGTGCGTACCCGCCAGCGCGAGGGCGGTGCGCGGCGCATCGGGCGGCAGCAGCGGCACGCCGCCGCCCAGCAGGATGGGGACGATGGTGACTTCCACCGAGTCCACCTGCCCCGCCGCAAGCAGGCTCCGGAACAGCTCCCCGCCGCCGAACAGCCAGATCTCCCCCTCGCCGGGCTCGCTGCGCAGAGCGGCGACGGCTCCGCCCGCATCCTCGGCGACGACCGTGACGCCGGGGTGATCCTCTGGACGCAAGGTGCGCGAGAAGACGTAGACGCGCGTGCCGGGTGCCCAAGGCGCCTGGCCGGTACGCGTCAGCTCGAAGCTGCGGCGCCCCAGGAGCACCGTATCCACCCTGGCGAAGATCGCAGCGAAGTCGACGGTGGGGTCGTGCGGAATCCAATCGAACTCCCCATCCGGCCCGGCGATGTACCCATCCAGACTCGCGGCCACGTTGTATCGCACCCGGCGCATACCCCCTCCTCCTTTCTCTCTGGATCCTGTGTGCCTCTGTGTGAGGCCGCAGTTGCGGTTCCTCAGATGCTCGCCACGTGCCGCGTCGCGAGCTTGTCCAGCCAGTCGTGGATGTGCCCGTTGCTCGCCAGCACCCGCCCGGTGTCGAGCGGCTCCCCGGAGTCGCCGGGCCAGCCGGTGACGCGCCCGCCCGCCTCGCGCACCAGCAGCATCCCCGCCGCCACGTCCCACGGCGCGAGGCCGACCTCGAAGAAGCCATCCAGCCGCCCCGCCGCCACGTTCGCCAGATCCAGCGCCGCGCTGCCGTCGCGGCGCACGTCGTGAGTCGCGCGCACCGCATCCGCCACCAGCGACATGTAGGCGTCCAGGTTCCCCTTCCCCTTTTTGAACGGGAAGCCGGTGCCGAGCAGCGCTCCGGACGACTCGCGCACCGCGCTGACGTGGATCGGCTCGCCGTTGAGGAAGGCGCCGCACCCCCGCGCCGCGTGGAAGACTTCGCGCAGAAAGGGGGCGTGGATCACCCCGGCCGCCGGGCCGTCATCGTCCGCGAAGGCGATGCTCACGCACACGAACGGGTGCCCGTGCACGAAGTTAGTGGTGCCGTCCACAGGGTCCACGATCCACCGCCGTCCGGACGTGACCGCCGCCGACGAGAGCTCCTCGCCCACCACCGCGTCGTCGGGGAAGCGCTCGAGGATGCGCTCCGTCACCAGCCGCTCGACCGCCTCGTCCACCTCGGTCACCAAGTCGGCGCGGCCTTTGAGGCGCACGTGGTCGGCGCCGGTGCGCGCGGCGATCAGCTCGGCGGCGTCGTGCGCGGCGTCAAGGGCTAGGCGGAGCTCGTCGTGGAACGGCGTGGTCATCAGCGGTCAGGAAAATGGGGGCGGAACTTCGGGCCGCGCCGGGGGATACGCATGCAGCGGCCCGCCCGTCGATCTGGCGTCCTTTCAGGACCGATGGTACATTGGGCGTTTCCGCGCGCAAAAGCCACCCGTCGCAGCGAAGGCCGGCCCCCGGTCGGACGTCCGTACGCACGCAGTCAACCTTTACATCCACCCGTCACGGTCACGCCATGGCAAACACCCCCCTAGGGTCGTCGAGAGAGGCAGCCGCCACCCTGGACCTCCCCCCATCGCAGACGGGCTTCGCAGAGACCGGCTTCTTCGGCCATCCGCGCGGGCTGGCGACGCTGTTCGGCACGGAGATGTGGGAGCGCTTCTCGTTCTACGGGCTGCGCCCCCTGCTGGTGCTCTTCATGGCCGCCGCGCTCACCGAGGGCGGCTTCGGCCTCGAGCGCGACCAGGCGTCGGCCATCGTGGGGATCTACGGCGCCTCCGTCTATCTCGCATCGCTCCCGGGCGGCTGGGTGGCGGACCGGCTGCTGGGGCTGCAGCGCGCCATCTTCATCGGCGCCGTGCTGATCACGGGCGGGCACCTCTCCATCGGCCTCTCCGGGCTGGCCGGGGCGGGCACCGCGGGGAAGGCGTTCTTCTTCCTCGGGCTGATCCTGATCGTGCTGGGCACGGGGCTGCTCAAGCCCAACATCTCCGCCATCGTCGGCGACCTGTACCCCGAGGGCGGCGCCCGGCGCGACGCCGGCTTCTCCATCTTCTACATGGGGATCAACATCGGCGCGTTCCTGGGCCAGCTCGTCACCGGGATTCTCGGCGAGAGGGTGGGCTGGCACTACGGCTTCGGCGCGGCGGGCGTGGGGATGTTCTTCGGCCTGCTGTACTACGCGTACTCGGCGAAGCGCACGCTCGGCGGCATCGGGGCCGGCCCCGTCCGCCACCCGGACGCGGCGGTGCAGGCCCGGCAGGAGCGGCAGGTGAAGCTGTTCACCGGCATCGGCGTGGGGATCATCGCCCTCGTCTTCATCCTGGCGCTCGCCGGCGTCTTCGTGCCCGACGCGCAGGCGATCGGCAAGTCGATGACGTTCGTGCTGGTGGGGCTCGCGGTGGCCTACTTCGCCTACATCTTCGCCATGGGCGGGCTGAACGGGGACGAGAAGAAGCGGGTCGCGGTGATCGTGGTGCTCTTCCTCTTCGCCGCGATCTTCTGGAGCGCCTTCGAGCAGGCACCCACCTCGCTGAACCTCTTCGCCAAGGACTTCACCAACCGGACCGTGGCCGGGTGGGAGGTTCCGGCGACGTGGTTCCAGTCGATCAACTCGGCGTTCGTGATCCTCCTGGCGCCGGTCTTCGCCGTCATCTGGGTGGCGCTCGCGCGGCGCGGGTTCGACCTGTCGAGCCCCACGAAGTTCGCGATGGGGCTGGCGTTCGCCGGGTTGGGCTTCTTCATGATGATCTTCGCCGCCAACATCGTGGTCTCCAGCGGCGGC
>DASVVI010000183.1:0-2915 GCA_036386635.1 Longimicrobium sp. | reverse complement strand
CTCTGCTTTGAGCCCCGCCGTTTTTCAGTCGATGCGGCTCAGGAACTCGGTTTTCACGGTCCGCGTGCCGTGGCCGAAGAAGTCGACCACGGCGCGGTCCTGGGTGATGGCCAGTACAAGGCCCTCGCCAAAGGTGGCGTGCGTCACCTCGTCGCCGGGGGCGAGGCCGGCGGGCGGGGGCGGGGCGGGCGATGCGATGGCGGGCGCCGGGCCGGACTCCCGTTCGGCGGAGTCGGTGCGGGGGTGGAGGTCGTTGTCGCAGTGGCCACAGACGAAGTCCTCGCCCGGCTTTTCGCCGAAGTACTCCAGGATCATGCGGGTGCGGCAGCGCGCGGTGCGGCAGTAGCGCACCATCTCGTCCAGCTTCTCGCGGTCGCGGGCGCGGCGCTGCTCGTAGTCCACCAGCTCGCGGCTCAGGTCGGCGGCGGTCACGTCATCCGCCATGCGCTCCCACACGCCACCCCGGTGCTCGCGCACCATCCCGTGGCGCTTGAGGAGTGTGAGGACGATGCGCGCCTTCCGCCGCGCCACGTTCGCCATCTCGGCCAGCTCGTCCAGCGGCCGCTTCTCCTCCTTGGGCGCGCTGTTGATGATGCGTGCGACGGCCACCGCCTCCTCCAGGTCCGGATACTTGCCGCCCAGGAAGTAGCCCTGCACGGCGCTGTCTTCCACGCGGTAGAAGATGGTGCAGCGCGAGGGCAGCCCATCGCGCCCCGCGCGCCCCGCCTCCTGGTAGTACGACTCGATGGAGCCGGGGAAGTGGTAGTGGATCACGAAGCGGATGTCCGGCTTGTCGATCCCCAGCCCGAAGGCGTTCGTGGCGATCACGGCGCGCACCGCACCGGCCATGAAGCGGTCCTGCGCCTCGTGCCGCTCCGCCGACGCGAGCTTGCCGTGGTACAGCGCCAACTCGTGCCGCTTGCCGAACTCCTCGTACAGCCGCTCCGCCTCCTTGATGGTCGCCACGTACACGATCCCCGTACCCTTGGCCGTGCGCAGGTAGCGCTCCAGGGCGGCATCCTTTTCGGAATCGTTGACGGTGGGGACCACTTCGAGCGTGAGGTTGGAGCGCACCAGGTCGGCGATGTGCTCCACCGGGGTGCGCATCCGCATCTGGCGCGTGATGTCGTCGCGCACCTCGGGCGAGGCGGTGGCGGTGAGCGCGAGGATCGGCGGCCGCCCCAGCCGCTCGGCGACGGCGCCCAGCATCATGTAGTCGGGCCTGAAGTCGTGCCCCCACTGCGACACGCAGTGCGCCTCGTCCACCACGAAGAGCGACACCTCGCGGTCCAGCAGCACCTCGAAGAAGTCGCGGTCGCGGAAGCGCTCCGGGGTGATGTAGAGGATCTTGCCGCCCCCGCCCTCCACCGCTTCCTCCGCCTGGCGCTGCTGGCGGGCGGTCTGCGACGAGTTGATGGTCCAGGCATCCACGCCCAGCTCGTCCAGCTTGTCCGTCTGGTCCTTCATCAGGGCGATCAGCGGGCTCACGACCACCGTCAGCCCTGGCAGCAGGAGCGCCGGAAGCTGGTACAGGAGCGACTTCCCCGCGCCGGTGGGCATCACCACCAGCGTGTCGCGGCCTTCCAGAACGCCCCGGATCACTTCTTCCTGTCCGGGGCGGAACTCGTTCAAACCAAAGTTCTTGCGAAGCGTGGCGATGAGCTCGTCACGCGCGATGCCGGTGGTGGCGGTGGTCAAGCAGTGCTCTGGGGGTGTGGGTGCCGGGAGCGCGGTTTCCGGCGCTCAGGCAAGGCAAGCATCGGACCACGCGTGGCCTTCCAAACTGCAGTCTCACGCGGAGGCGCGGAGCCGCGGGGAGAGCACGCGAAGTTCTCTCTGCGCCTCCGCGCCTCCGCGTGAGGCCCATGGATGGTGGCCTACAGACGTAACCGCAGATGCGCCATGTACTTGCCCGCGCGGACGGATTGTACTCTGGGGAGGACAGGGGCGGCGGTGGAGGGATGCGCATCGATTCTGTTCGGCTCCATGGAAACAGCTGTATTCACAAGGGTTTGGGCGGATTTCACGCGAATGGTGGAGCCTCCGCGTGCGATGCGGGCGGCGGGGCCCGGTGCTTGCAACGAGGATGTGCACAACTGGCCCATGGGGCGACAGTTTCCGGAGAACCACAGCCAGAGGCGACAGATGACTACGTTTACACGCAAGCTGACCGTGCTTGCCTGCGTCGGCACCCTGGGGATGACGGGTGTGAGCGGGTGCGCTACGCTGAACAGGACGGAGCAGGGCGCCGTGATCGGCGCCGGTACGGGTGGCGCAATCGGAGCGGTGATCGGCAAGCAGACCGGGAGCACGGCGCGCGGCGCCATCCTGGGCGCGGTGCTGGGCGGCGCGGCCGGCGCGGTGATCGGGCGCCAGATGGACCGCCAGAGCCAGGAGCTGGAGCAGAGCCTTCCCGACGCCGAGGTGCAGCGCGTGGGCGAGGGGATCGCGGTGACCTTTGCGTCGGGGATCCTCTTCCCCACCAACAGCACGCAGATCCTTTCGGCCGGGCAGAACAACCTGGCGCAGCTCGCGAGCAGCCTGCAGCGCTACCCCGAGACGACGGTGCTGATCGTGGGGCACACGGACGCCCGCGGCACGGACCAGTACAACATGCAGCTGTCGCAGAACCGCTCGCAGTCGGCCGCCAACTTCCTGATCTCCCGCGGGATCGCCGCCTCGCGCATCCGCACCGAAGGCCGCGGTGAGTCGGAGCCGGTCGCCTCCAACGACACCGACGCCGGGATGCAGCAGAACCGCCGTGTCGAGATCGCCATCTTCGCGAGCGAGCAGTACCGCCAGCAGATCCTCCGCGAGTACGGCACCCGCCCGCAGTAAGCGCGGTCCCGCACCCCGGAGCAGCATCGCCCCCGGCACACGCGTGCCGGGGGCGATTGCGTTTGGGGGGCCCGCCC
>DASVVI010000182.1:0-1611 GCA_036386635.1 Longimicrobium sp. | reverse complement strand
TCCCCTTGGGACGCAGTCAACCTAAGTTAGCGCTTATGGGATGAATCCCCCGGCTGGAACCACGCGAAGGCGGCTGAAGCGGTCTGGGGGCTGGCGGACGCGATACGATCGCCCCTCCCCCAGGCAGTTTTGGGGGAGGGGCCGCGAGGAACGAGCGGGGGAGGGGGCCCACGCACTCACGCACTCACGCACTCACGCACTCACGCACTCATGGAAGTCCGCGAGCACGACCTCCCCGGTGTGGGAAAGAAATTCGCGATCACCACCGGCGACGGCGACCGGATGACGGTGATCATCCACAACAGCGGGCACCGCGAGATCTACTTCTTCGAGCGCGGCGAGGACTACCCCGCCTACGCCGTGCGCATGGACGACGGGGAGGCGCGGAAGCTGGGGGCGATTCTCGGCGGCGCGTACTTCCAGCCCGTCGTCGCGGAGTCGATGGAGATGGTGTTCTCGCAGCTCTCGGTGGAGTGGCTGCGTGTGGCGTCCGGGTCGCCGCTGGCGGGGCAGAGCCTGGCCTCGGCCGCCGTGCGCGAGCGGACCGGCGCCAGCGTCATCGCCATCCTGCGCGACGGGAAGGCGCTTCCCAACCCGCAGCCGGACGAGCGCTTCGCCGCCGGCGACACCCTGGTGGTGGTGGGCGACCGCGCGCAGGTGGGGCGCTTCGGCGACCTGCTGCGCGGCCCCGGCGCGTCCGGGTAAGATGCACCACGATTTCCTGCTGGGCGCCGGGGCGCTGCTGGCGGCGCTCGCGGTGGCCGGGCTCCTCTTCAACCGGCTCGGCCAGTCCGTCATCCCCGCCTTCATCCTCCTGGGGATGGCGGTGCGACCCTTCGAGGTGGACACGAGCCTGGTTGACGTGCTGGCGACCGTGGGCGTCGTCCTCCTCCTCTTCTTCATGGGGCTGGAGTTCTCGGTGGGGGCGCTGCTGAGGGACCGGCGGCGTATCATGCGGAACGGCGGGCTCGACCTGCTGGTGTGCTTTCCCGCGGGGTTCCTGATCGGGCTGTGGGTGGGCGGCGGATGGGCGGGGGCGCTGCTGCTGGGAGGGGCGTTCTACGTCTCGTCCAGCGCCATCATCGCCAAGAGCACCATCGAGCTGCGCCGCTCCGCCAACCCAGAGACGGAGGTGGCGCTGGGCGTGCTGGTGTTCGAGGACCTGTTCATGGCGCTCTTCCTGGCCGTCCTCTCCGGCGCCGTGCTCGCGGACGAGCCGAGCGCCGCCGCCGCGTTCTGGGGGATGGGCAAGGCGGCCGCGTTCTTTGGGGCGGTGGTGCTGCTGGCGCTCTATGCCCGTCCGCTGCTGGACCGCCTCTTCGACCTGGAGGACGACGAGCTCTTCCTCCTGCTGACGGGCGGCATCGTGCTCCTGCTGTCGTGGGGCGCGCTGGCGGCTGGGCTTTCGGAGGCGATCGGCGCCTTCCTGGCCGGGCTGCTGCTGGCGGAGACGGAGCACAAGGAGCGCGCCGAGCGCCTCTTTGGGCCGCCGCAGGGGCTGTTCGCGGCGGTCTTCTTCCTGGGCTTCGGGCTCTCGCTCGACCCGGCCACCTTTGGCGGGGTGTGGCTGCCGGCGCTGGTGCTGGCGGTGCTGGGGGTGGCGCTCAAGGT
>DASVVI010000181.1:0-14612 GCA_036386635.1 Longimicrobium sp. | reverse complement strand
GGCGGCGGGGGCGCTCAGCACCAGGCGGAGCGCTCCGGACGGGTCGGAGCGAACCTCGCTCACCCGGGCCATCAGCGCCGGGTCCAGCTCGCCCAGCCGTCCCGTCTCCGCCAGCAGCGTACGCACTGGACCGGCGGGGATGCGGCCGCGCGCGTCCGGCTTCACGGGGGCGCGCAGGAGCGGGAGGTCCAGCGGCACGCGCGCGGGGTCGACCGGGAGCACCTCTCCCTCGGCCGTGACGGCGCGCAGGGTGCCGGCCTGCACCAGGGCGGCGGCGCGCTTCTCCGTCACGCGGATACGCAGCGTGTTCGGCAGGCGGCGCGTGATCTCCGCGTCGGCGACGACGGGGTGGCGGCGGAGGGCGGCTTCCCAGGCGGCCGGGTCCGTCCACACGCTGCCGCCGATCTTGACGCCCGATGCGGCGAGCACCTCGTGCGGGGCCAGCAGGCGCGTGCCGGAGACCTCCACGCGGCGCGTGTCGAAGCCCGGCGTGACGCGCAGCAGCGGCGGTCCCCAGAAGGGCGACGAGGCCGCGACGATTCCGGCGGCGGCGAGGACGAGGCGGCGGATGCGTCGCTTCATCAGCCGGTCGGACGGCGGCGGGAGGCCAGCAGCTCGCGCGCGGCGGAGTCCAGGTTGCCGGCGCCCATGGTGATGCACAGGTCGCCCTCGCGGAGCTCAGCGGCCACCGCGCCCACGATGGATGCGCGGTCGGGCACGTAACGCAGATCGGCGCCCGCGGCGCGCGCCGGCTCGGCGATCAGCATCCCCGTGACTCCCTCGATGGGCAACTCGCGTGCGGCGTAGACGTCGGTGAGGAAGACCACGTCCGCCATCGCCAGGGCCTGGCCGAACTCGTTGGCGAAGTCGCGCGTGCGGGAGTAGAGGTGCGGCTGGAAGGCGAGCACCAGGCGCCGGCCGGGGTGGGCCTCGCGCGCGGCGCGCAGCGTGGCGGAGACCTCGGTGGGGTGGTGCGCGTAGTCGTCCACGAAGAGCACGCCGCCCGCCTCGCCCACGTGCTCGAAGCGGCGGTCCACTCCGCTGTACGAGGCGATCCCCTCCGCGATGGCGTCCCACGACGCGCCCAGCCGCCGGCCCACCGCGATCGCCGCGAGGGCGTTGCGCACGTTGTGCAGGCCGGGGGCGCGCAGCCGCGCGGTTCCCAGCGTCTCACCGCGCTCGCGTACCTCGAACAGCGTCTCGGCGGGGGCCATGCGCACGTTCTCCGCCCGGAGCATGGAGCCCGCGTTGACGCCGTAGGTCATCACGCGGTCCGCGTCGCCTGGGAGCGCCGCGGCGAGGCGGGCGGCGCCGTGGTCGTCCGCGCACGCCGCCACCAGCCCGTCCGCGGGGACCGAGCCCACGAAGATGCGGAACGATTCCTCGACGGCTTCCAGCGAGCCGTAGATGTCGAGGTGGTCGGCTTCCAGGGTGGTCACGACGGCGATGGTGGGGCGGAGATGGTGGAACGAGCGGTCGTATTCATCGGCTTCCACCACGTAGAGGTGGTCGTCGCCACGGCGGAGGTTGCCGCCCCAGGCCGGCACGTGCGCTCCCACGAAGCCCGTGGGGTTGAGCCCGGCGGCGGCCAGCACGGCGGTGGTGAGCGTCGTGGTCGTCGTCTTTCCGTGCGTCCCCGCGATGCCCACCACGAGCCCGTGGTTGACGATCGCCCCCAGCGCCTCGGCCCGCTTGAGCACCGGGATCCCCCGCTCGCGGGCGGCACGGATCTCCGGGTGGTCGGCCGGGATCGCCGCGGTCATCACCAGAGCGGCGGCACCTTCGATGTGGGAGGCGTCGTGGCCTTCCAGCACCGTGGCGCCGCGCTCAGCGAGCAGTCGGCTGGCGGGATTGGGATGCGCATCGCACCCCGTCACCCGCACGCCGGACAGCATGAGCATGTCGGCCAGCGGGCTCATCCCCGCCCCGCCGATCCCCATGAAATGCACGGGCCCGCGCCCCGCCAGCTCCACCAGATCGAATCCGTTCAATATACCGCCCGCAATACGGTTGGGAAAGTTGCTCGCGATGCCGCTAGTTTTTAGCGGAGCCTTTGCGCCTACCCGATCAGCTTCGTCAACTCGCGCACGATGAGGTCGGCGGCGTTGGGGCGGCCGCGCTCGCGTGCATGGGCGGCGATCTCCTCGCGCCGTTCGGGGGACGAGGCGAGGGCCATCACCTCGGTCCACAGGCGCTCGGCCGCGAGGTCCTTTTCCTCCACCATCACCGCGGCGCCCGCATCGGCGAGGGCGACGGCGTTGTGGTGCTGGTGGTTGGCGGCGGCGTGCGGAAAGGGGACGAGGATGCTGGGGATGCCCCAGGCGCACAGCTCGGCCAGCGTCATCGCGCCGGCGCGCGCGATGGAGAAGTCGGCGGAGGCAAGGGCGCCCGGCATGTCCTGGATGTACGGGAGGACGTGCACCCATCCCGGATTGCCGACTTGCGCCAGCTTCTCGGCGGTCTTGTCGTACGTCGCCGGGCCCGTCGCCCAAAGGATCTGGAAGCCGGGCGGCGGCGCGGGGAGGCGGCCGTCCGCCACGCCGCGCAGGGCGCCGAGCAGCGCCTCGTTCACCGAGCGCGCGCCCTGGCTGCCCCCCGTCACCAGGCACACCGTGCCTTCGGAAAGGCCGAAGCGAGCGCGGGCGGCGGCGCGGTCCAGTGTCAGGTCGGGCGGGTTGATGGGGTTGCCGTGCTCGAACACCTCGGTGCGCTTCCCCGGCTTCAGGTGCGCGCGCGCCTCGGGGAACGCGAGGTGGAGCTGGCGGACCCGGCCCGCCATCGTGCGCGTGACGAAGCCGGGATACGAGTTCTGCTCCTGCAGCGCGGCCGGCACGCCACTCAGCACGCCCCAGGCGACGGCGGGACCGCTCGCGTAGCCGCCCGTCCCAACCACCAGGTCGGGCTTGAAGGAGCGGAAGATGGAGCGCAGGCCGTTCGCCGAGCCGAGCATCGCGGGGATCAGCCGCCAGTTCTGCCACGGCTTCTGCCGGCGGATCGGCTCCAGCGGCAGGAGGCGGTGCGGGACGCCCTTTTCGGGCAGCACGCGCGCTTCCACGCCGCGCCGCGCGCCGATGAACATCACCTCCGCGCCGGGGTGCAGCCGCTGGAAGGCATCGGCCAGGGCGAGCGCGGGGTACAGGTGCCCGCCGGTTCCGCCGCCGGCGAAGAGGATGCGGGGCGGCGTCATGCGGCCGTCCCCCGCGCGCGGGCCACGCTCAGCAGCACGCCCACCGCCACGAAGTAGGTGAGCAGCGCGCTCCCCCCGTACGACATGAAGGGGAGGGTAAAGCCCGTGGTCGGCAGCAGTGCCATCGCGACGCCCATGTGGAGGAAGGCGGTGACGACGATCAGGTTGGTCATTCCCAGCGCCACCAGGTAGCCGAAACGGTCCGGCGCGCGCGCCGCGATGCGGTAGCCCAGCACCAGGAACCCCGCGAAGACCGCGACCACGAACAGCACACCCAGCAGGCCCCACTCCTCGGAGATCATGGAGAAGAGGAAGTCGTTGTGGGCCTCGGGAAGGAAGCCGAACTTCTGCCGCGAGTTGCCGAAGCCCACTCCGCCCAGCCCCCCGGAGCCGATGGCGATCAGCGACTGGTTGATCTGGTACGCGACGCCCTGCGTGTCGTTGCCGGGATCGAGGAAGGCGGCGATGCGCTTCATCCGGTAGCCCGCGTCCTGGACCTTGGCCCAGACGATGGGGACGGCGATGAGCCCCAGCACGATGAAGTGCCCGATCCGCGCCCCGCCCGCGAACAGCACCAGCGCGCTGAGCAGGATGACCAGGAGCGCCGCGCTCAGGTTGGGCTCCAGGAAGACGAGTAGCGCCATCGGCACCCAGACCATCAGGAAGGGCACCAGGCCGCGGCTCATGGAGTGGAGCTTGTCCTCCTTCTTCACCGCCAGCATCGCCGTCCAGATGATCATCACCAGCTTCGCCAGCTCCGACGGCTGGAACGACATCCCCAGGTCCAGCCAGCGCCGCGCGCCGTTGATGCGCGGCGCGATGGCCTCCGTGCCCGGCATGATCACCACGACCAGCATCAGCCCCACGCCGATCAGCATCGGCCACGCCCACAGCCGGAAGCGGCGGTAGTCGAGGCGCGAGATGATGGCGGCCATGAACACGCCCGCACCGACTGCCCGGAGCTGCTTGAGCGCGTAGTAGTGCCCCGGCAGCTCCTCGCTGCGCGCGATGAACGACGACGCGCTGTACATCTCCACCAGCCCGAAGCAGAGCGCCACGGCGGTGAGGGCGACGAGCGCGCGCGACTCCAGCGTGGACTCGGCGCGGGCGGCCTTGGCGGCGGCCGGACGGGGCGCGGCGGGGCTCCGGTCGCGCGGGGGGACCGGCGGCTGGGCGGGGCGGGGCTGGGCGCGGGGGCGGCCTGGCAGGGTGATCACGTGCGATCCTCGGCGGCAAGCTCGGCGAAGCGCCGGCCCCGCTCTTCGTAGTTGGGGAACATGTCGAAGCTGCTGCACGCGGGCGAAAGGAGGATGGCGTCACCCTCGCGCGCCAGCTCGCGGGCGCGGCGCACCACCTCTTCGAACGAGCCGTCCACGAGCTCGACGGTCACGTGGCCGGCAAGGTCGCTCTGCACGATCTCCGCTGCCTCGCCGTACGCCACCACCGCGCGGACGTTGGGGCCAAGCTCGGGGAGGAGCTCCGTGTACGGCTCCCCCTTGTGCCGCCCGCCCAGCAGCAGGACGACGGGCCGCGTCATCCCGCGCACCGCGACGCGGGTGGAGGCGATGTTGGTCGCCTTGCTGTCGTTGATCCAGAGCACGCCGCCCTTTTCGCCGACCGGCTGCAGGCGGTGCGCGGGCGCCTCGAAGTTGCGCAGCGCGTGCCCGATGTCCTTTGCGTCCGCCCCGGCGAGCCGCGCGGCCAGCGCGGCGGCGAGGGCATTGGCGGCGTTGTGCGGCCCCAGGATCCTGAGCTCGTGCGCGGGCGCCAGCGCTTCCTCGGTCTCGCCGTCCATCCGCAGCGTGAGCCACCCCTCCGGGTCCAGGAAGCCGCCGCGCTCACCATCCTCCGGCTGCGATGTGACGCGGAAGTAGAAGCGCTCACCCTGCGCATCGCCCGGGAGCTGGCGGGCGCGCTCGTCCTCGGCGTTCAGCACCCAGCGGCTGGCAGGGGTGGCGTTGCGGAAGAGATTGGCCTTGTCCGCGTAGTACGCCTCCACGTCCGGGTACCAATCCAGGTGGTCGGGCGCGAGGTTGGTCAGCACCCCGATCTCCGGCGCGAACTCGCGGATCATCCCGAGCTGGAAAGACGACGTCTCCACCACCGCGATCTCCGGCTGCGGCTCGCGCAGCGCCAGCTCGCTCAGCGCCGTACCGATGTTGCCGCCCGCCACCGCATCGCGCCCGGCGGCGCGCAGGATGTGCTCGATCAGCCCCGTGACCGTCGTCTTCCCGTTGGTCCCCGTGATGCCGATCACCCGCGACCCGAGCTGCTCGTACGCCAGCTCCACTTCGGGGATCACCGGCACGTGCGCGATGGCCGGATCGCGGAGGATCTTCGCCGTCGGCGGGATGCCCGGGGAGAGGACGATGCGCGTGCATGCCGCCAGCTTCGCCACGTCGTGCCCGCCCGTCTCCGCATCCCCGCCGAGCGCGCGCAGCTCCTCGGCGGCCTTTTGCGCCGCGGGCCCGCTGCCGACATCGCTGGCGTAGACCCTGGCCCCGCGCGCCAGCGCCAGCCGCGCCGCCGCCATCCCGCTCCGCGCCAGCCCCAGCACCCCGATCGTCTCGCCGGCGAGCGTGCGGCTCATGGGACCCGGCCCCCACCCGGCGACTGAAGTCGCTGCAACAACCGCGGCAAGTCCGCCTTCGCGGACTCGGGCTCTGATGCCAACCTGCGAAGGCAGGTTTCCCGCGGTTGTTGCAGCGGTTTCAACCGCTGGGTGGTCCGCCCCATCACCGGATCTTGAGCGTGGCGACGGCGGCGAGGGCGCACATGATGCCCACGATCCAGAAGCGGATGATCACCTTGCTCTCGTGCCACCCGATCTGCTCGAAGTGGTGGTGCAGCGGCGCCATGCGGAAGATGCGCCGGCCGGTGCCGCTGCGTTTCTTCGTCCATTTGTAGTAGACGGTCTGCGACATCACCGAGAGCGCCTCCGCCACGAACACCGCGCCCACGATGGCCAGCAGGAACTCCGCCTTAAGCAGCACCGCCACCGCCCCCAGCACGCCGCCGATGGCCAGCGACCCGGTGTCGCCCATGAACACCTCGGCGGGGTGCGCGTTGAACCAGAGGAAGCCCATGCACCCGCCGGCCAGCGCCACGCAAAAGATCGCCAGCTCGCCCGCGCCCGGCAGGTAGAAGAGGTTCAGGTAGTCCGAGATGTCCACGCGGCCGAAGAGGTAGGCGAACAGCCCGAACGTCACCGCCGCGATCGCCGAGAGCCCCGCCGCCAGCCCGTCCAGCCCGTCCGTGAGGTTCACCGCGTTGGAGCACCCCACCAGCACGAAGGTCACGAACAGGATGTAGATGGGCCAGAAAAACTCCAGGTGGACGCTCTTGAAGAAGGGGATCTGCGTCCAGGTGCTCGGCACCTCGCTGAGCGGAAACCAGACGAGAAGGGCGCCCAGCAGGAGCCCCAGCGAGCCCTGGCCCAGGATCTTGTAGCGCCCCGCCAGCCCGTCGGTCCCCTTGCGGGTGATCTTGAGGTAGTCGTCCATGAAGCCGAGCGCTCCCAGCCAGAGGAGCGTCACGATGGCGATGACGGTGTACGGGTTGTCCAGCCGCGCCCAGAGCAGCGTGGGGATCACCGTGGCCAGCACGATGACCACGCCGCCCATGGTGGGCGTGCCGCGCTTGCCCAGGTGCGTCTGCGGCCCCTCGGTGCGCACGATCTGCCCGAGCTTGAGCATGCGCAGCCGGCCGATGATGGCGGGCCCGAACCAGAAGGCCACCAGGAACGCCGTCACCACGGCTCCCGCGGCGCGGAAGGTGTGGTAGCGGAAGACGTTGAAGGCCGCGTTGTACTCCGCGAGCGGCACCAGCAGGTGGTAGAGCACCGTGTCAGGCCCCGGCGTGTTGGTTGGTCTCGGCCGGCTGGCCGAAGTCCCGCTCGATCAGGGGGATGATCCTTTCCAGCGCCACTCCGCGCGACCCCTTCAGCAGGATCGTCTCGTTCCCTTGCAGCGAGGGGCGAAGCTCCTCGTACGCCTGGATCGGGTCGTCCGCGGCCACGAGGCGGTCACCGAGATCCTCACGCAGCGGCCCGAACGCGGCCACGAAGTCGCCCGTCGCCACCACCCGGTCGATCCCCTTCCCCACCAGCCCGGCGATCTGCTCGGCGGCGGCGGCGTGCAGCGAGTCCGCGTGGTCGCCCAGCTCCCGCATCGTCCCCACCACGGCCACCTTGGCGCCGTCGCTGGGGATCCCAGCCAGCAGCTCGACGGCGGCGCGCAGGGAGGGCGGGTTGGAGTTGTAGCAGTCCGCCAGCACCCCAACGGTGCCCACTCTGCGCCACTCGTTCCTCATCTTCGGGGCCGACATGGCCCCAATTCCGCGCGCCGCATCCGACAGAGGAACCCCGAACTCCTCGGCGACGCCGAGCGCGAGCAGGGCGTTGCGCACGTTGTGCATCCCGGGCAGCGGCACGTGGACGTCCACGCCGCGGAAGCGCCAGGCGGTGCTCCCGTCCGGCCGCACCTCCACCTCGCCTTCCGGCCGCACCTCGGCGTCGGGAGTGAGGCCGGTGACGCGCACGCAGTCGCGCAGGATGGTGAGGGAGCGCGCCACCAGCTCGGGCGGCTCGTCGGCCACGAAGGCGGTGCCGCCGGGGCGCACGGAGGGGAGGATGGCGAGCTCCTCCTCCAGCACGCCGGCCACGCTCCCGAACCCCTCCAGGTGCTCCTCGCCGATGGAGGTGATCAGCGCCACGTCCGGCTCGGCGATGGCGCCCAGCAGCGCGATCTCCCCCGGCTCGTTGGTCCCCGTCTCTATCACCAGCACCTCCGCGTCTTCCGGCGCGGCCAGCAGGGTGAGCGGAACGCCGACCTGGTTGTTGAGGTTGGCCTCGGTTGCGTGCACCCGGAACTTGACGCCCAGCGCGGCGCGGAGGAGCTCCTTGGTGGTCGTCTTGCCGTTGCTCCCCGCCACCGCCACCACCCGCCCGCTCAGCGCGCGGCGCCGGTGGCGGGCGAGGCGGCCCAGGGCGTGGAGCGTGTCGTCCACCAGGTAGAGCCGCATCCCGGCCGGCTGCACGTCCGGCATCCGCGACACCACCGCCGCCGTCGCTCCCGCGTCAGACGCGACGGCCAGGAAGTCGTGCGCGTCGTAGTTGGCGCCGCGCAGCGCCACGAAGAGCGACCCCTGCGCGATCTTTCTCGTGTCGGTGGAGACGCCGGAGTACTCGGCGTCGCCGTCCTCAGTCCCGCGTGTGCCCAGCGCGCGCTCCACCTCGGCGGCAGTCCATCGAAATCCGCTCACACCCATTCCCTGGTCGCAGACGTTGCCCGTTCGGCAAGGATTTCACGCACCACCACGCGCTCGTCGAACGAGCGCTTCTCGCGGCCCACGATCTGGTACGTCTCGTGGCCCTTCCCGGCAAGGAGGACGACGTCCTCGTTGGCGGCTTCGAGTAGCGCCCGCCGGATGGCTTCGCGGCGGTCGGAAAGTCGCACGCGGGGTGCACTTCCCATGCCGCGTTCGATGTCGTCCAGGATCTTCTCGGGGTCTTCGGTGCGCGGGTTGTCGGAGGTGACGATGGCCAGATCCGCCCCCTCCGCCGCGATGCGCCCCATCTCCGGCCGCTTGGTGGGATCGCGGTCGCCGCCGGCGCCGAATACGACGATCAGGCGCCCCTGCACCAGCGGCCGGACGGCGGCCAGCGCACGCTCCAGCGCGTCCGGGGTGTGCGCGTAGTCCGCGAGCACGGTGGCAGACGCGGGCGGGCCGGCGATCCGCTCCAGCCGCCCGGGCACCTGGGGGATCGTGGAGAGCCCGGCCGCGATCTCCTCCGCCGCCCACCCCAGCGACCAGAGCGTGGCCGCGGCGCCCA
Source organism: Longimicrobium sp. (assembly GCA_036386635.1). Taxonomy (GTDB): domain Bacteria; phylum Gemmatimonadota; class Gemmatimonadetes; order Longimicrobiales; family Longimicrobiaceae; genus Longimicrobium. The sequence goes on along the minus strand of DASVVI010000181.1, from coordinate 5,592 downwards.
GGGCGTTGGAGACGTTAAAGCTGCCGAAGAGGGGGAGGTTGACCTCCGCGCTTCCGTCGGGAAGGACCAGCGTCCACTCCATCCCGCCGGGGCCCACGTGCACCTTTTCCGCGCGGACGTCGGCGGGACGTTCGATGCCGAAGCGGACCACGCGATCGGCCTCCACTTCGTCCCAGGCGGGGTCGTCCGCGTTGACGACGGCGGCGGCGCCATCCTTGAGCAGCGTCACGAGGCGGAGCTTGGCGGAACGATACTCCTCCATCGTCCCGTGGTAGTCCAGGTGATCCTGCGTGAGGTTGGTGAAGAGTGCCGCGTCGAAGCGCGCCGCCGCCATCCGCCCCTGGTGCAGCGCGTGCGACGAGACCTCCATCGCCAGCGCGCGCACGCCGCCGTCCGCGAAGCCGCGCAGCCTGCGCGCCGCCTCGATAGGGCCCGGCGTGGTGAGCCCCTCCGTCCCCGGCACCGGCTTGCCGCTCGCGTCCAGCGCGCCCAGCGTGCCGATGTACGCCGTGGGCATGCGGCGGGACATCATGTCGCGCAGGATGGCGGCGGTGGTCGTCTTTCCGTTCGTGCCGGTGACGCCCACCAGCGTCAGGTCGTTCCACGGATCGCCCCACAGCTCGGCGGCGGCGTACGATGCGGCCAGCCGCCCGCTGGTGACGTGGATCTGCGGGAAGGCGATGGCATCCTCGCGCCGCTCCACCGTCGCGCCGGCCGCACCCTGCGCGACGACGTCGGCCAGGTAGCGGTGCCCGTCGCCCTCGGTGCCGGCGATGGCGCAGAAGAGGTCGCCCGCGCCCACCTTGCGCGAGTCCGCGGAGGCGCTGGCGACCAGCCGCGCCGCGTCGTCCGCGGAGAGGCGCGCGTCGCTCGCGAGGAGCCCCTCGCGCTCCAGCCGCGCTTCGATCGCGCCGAGCGTCGTCATCAGCGCTCCGCCCCCACCACCAGGACGGTTCCGCCGCGCGGCTGCACTGCGCCCGCGGCGGGGCGGGTGCCCTTGACCGTGCCCGCGCCCTGCACGCGCACCTGGAAGCCGAGCGCGTGCAGGCGGCGCACGGCGTCGCGCAGCGAGAGGCCCGCCAGCTCGGGCACCGGCACCGGCTCGCGCTTGGGCGCCGCGGCTGCCACGGCGCTCTGCGGAAGCGAGTCGAAGACGTACGTCCCCTCCCCGCCGGAGGAGCGCGGCCGGCGCTGCACCGCCTGCTGCGGCGCCGCCTGCGAGGGCGTGGGGATGCGCGTGGCGAGGAGCGCGCGCCGGTCCAGCGAGGGCGAGCGCGCCGCCAGGATCGCCTGCAGCGTGGCGCGCGTCACCGGCGCCGCGGTCAGGCCGCCGTAGTAGTCGCCCTGCGGGCGGTCCAGCTTCACGAAGATGACGAGCTGCGGATCGCGCGCCGGGAAGTACGACACGAAGCTGGAGTTGTACTGCCCCGCCTCGTAGCGCCCGTTCGCGCCCGTGCGCCGCGCCGTCCCCGTCTTCCCCGCAACCTCGAAGGTGGAGAGCGCCGCCGCCTTTGCCGATCCATCCGACACCACCGTGATCAGCACGTCGCGCAGCGCGTCCGTCACCTGCGCGGGGACGGCGCGGCGAACGACGCGCGGCTCCATCTTCCACCGCGTGCCGCCGTCCGGGCCGCGCGTCTCGCGCAGGAGGTGGGCTTCCATCAGGTTGCCGTGGTTGGCGAGCGCGCCGTACGCCATCGCCATCTGCACCGGCGTGACGGAGACCTCGTAGCCCGTCGCGAGCGAGGCGGCCGTCATCTTGGACCAGCGCGCGGGGCGCGGCAGCCGGCCGCCGCTCTCCACCGGGTACTCCACCCCCGTCGGCGTGCCGAAGCCGAAGTCGCGCAGGTTGGCGTACTGCTCGGCCGGGCGCAGCTTCGGCACCATCTTCACCATCCCGATGTTGCTGGAGACGCGCAGTGCGTCGCGCAGCGACAGCATGCCGTAGGGGTGCACGTCGGTGTGGATGCGGCCGTTCGGATCCGCCCAGCGCCCGTTCTCGGCGAACACCTGGTCGTTGAGCGAAGCGCGTCGCGTGGAGAGCAGGTTGGCGACGAAGAAGGGCTTCAGGATGGAGCCCGGCTCGTACGGCTCCACGAACGCCGCCAACCCGCGCGAACCCCTGCGCCGCGACACCGCCGCCAGGATCTCCCCCGTGCGCGGCTCGGTGAGCAGCAGGTCGCCGCCCGACGCGTTGGTGTTGCGGATCGCCTCGTCCAGCGCCGCGTCCGCGATCTCCTGGAGGTCGAAGTCCAGCGTCAGGTACACGTCGCCGCCGTCGCGCGGGGGCGCCACGGGGAGCGAGACCGCCGCCTCCTTGCGGCCGCGCCCGTTGCGGCGGTGGATGCTGAAGCCGTCCGTGCCGCGCAGGATGGAGTCCATCGCCTGCTCGATCCCGCCCAGCGCCCGCCCGTCCGCCGACACCGTACCCATCACCTCGCGCCCCACTTCGCCCTGCGGGTAGAAGCGCTCGAGCTGCCGCGACAGGTGCAGCCCGCGCATCTCGCCCAGCTTGCGGCGCTGCTCCACCGTGAAGCGGCCGGGGAGCACCACCCACTTGCGGCGCGCGTCGGTCGCGCGCCGCGCCGCCGACTTCGTCAGCCCCAGCGCATCCACCAGCCGCTTCGACACCTCGCGCCGGTCCCTGATCTCCGCCGGCGCGACGGCCACCTCGTACGTCTCGCGGGTGAGCGCCAGCGGCACCCCGTCGCGGTCGTAGATGGCGCCGCGGCGCGCGGGGAGCGGCACGCGCGCCTGCTGCTGGCTGGCGGCCTCCGCCTTCCACTCCGCGCCTTCGAAGCCCTGGAGCTGCACGGCGCGGCCGACCACCAGCATCGCGGCCACGACGAACGACACCAGGAGGAGCTTCTGCCGCCCGGCGATGCGCTCGGGCGAGGTGAGGGCGGGGCGGGTGCGCTTGGCGCTCAAGGGGCCTCCGGCGGCGCCGGGGTGGTGGCGGGAACGGGGAGCATCACGATCTCTTCGTCGCGCGCTACGTGCATCCCCAGGCGCTCGCGCGCCACGCGGGTGATGCGGGCGCGGGTCTGCAGCGCCTGGATGCGGTTGGTGACCTCGACGCGCTCCGCCTCCGCCTGCGAGAGCTCGGCGCGCACGGCGGAAAGCTGGCGCTCGCGCTCGTAGCCCACCGTCTGCCGCCACACCACCGACGCCAGCGCGCCCAGCATCACCAGGATGAAGAAGAGGCGGCGCAGCGCACCGCGGCGGCGCGCGCGGCGCTCGTTGCGGTCGGCCGGGGGCGGGTCCCACGGGTTGGCGCCGGGGCGCACCGCGGCGAAGACGGCGGAGCTCACGCGCGCCTCCACGCCCGCAGCCGTACGGAGCGCGCGCGCGGGTTGCGTGCGACCTCGGCCGGCGAGGCGGACACGGGCTTGCGGGTGAGCGTCTCGCCCAGCGCCACGCCGCGGCAGTTGCACATGGGCATCTGCGGCGGGCAGATGCAGTCCTGGCTCCACTCACGGAACGCGTTCTTCACCAGCCGATCCTCGAGGGACTGGTACGACATCACGGCGAAGACGCCCCCCGGCGCCAGCGCCTCGCGGAAGCTCTCCAGCGCCCGCTCCAGCGACGGGATCTCGTCGTTGACAGCGATGCGCAGCGCCTGGAAGATGCGGGCCTTGTCCGCCGCCTCGATCCTCCCGCCCAGCCCGCGCCGCATCGCCTCCACCAGACGGTCGCTGGTGTCCACCGGCGCCTCCCGCCTCATCTCCGCGATGACTTTCGCCAGCCTGCGCGACTTGCGCTCCTCGCCGAAGCGGTAGAAGAGGTTCGCCAGCTCCTCCTCGTCCAGCGCGGCCAGCAGGTCGGCGGCGCTCGGTTCGCCGGCGGATCCCTGCGCCATGCGCATGTCCAGCGGCGCGCCGGGGCGAAAGGTGAAGCCGCGGGCGGCCGCGTCGATCTGGTGCGACGAGATCCCCAGGTCCAGCAGCACCCCGTTCAGCGTCCCCGGCTCCACCCCCGCCGCCTGCACCGCGTCCGCGAAGTTCGCGCGCACCCGCTGCGCCCGCTCGCCGAACCGCTCCAGCCGCGCCCCCGCCTCCGCCAGCGCGTCCGGATCGCGATCCATCCCGATCAGCCGCGCCTCCGCCCCGCGCTCCAGCAGCGCCTCCGCGTGCCCGCCCCCGCCCAGCGTGCCGTCCAGAAAGAGCCCGCCGCGCTCCGGCCGCAGCAGCTCCATCGCCTCCTCCACCAGGACGGGGGCGTGGTACGGCGTGTCGTAGCTCACGCGGCGTTGCGCATGGAGGTGGCGCGGGTGACGGTGCTTCCGCAGGCGCGGCAGCGGCACCACTCCGCCCCGGCCCACCCCGCCAGCGCGGGGAGCACCAGGTAGGGGCCCAGGTGCCGGTCCGCGGCGCATGCCAGGACGGGCTCCGCCAGCGCGGCGAAGTTGAAGATGTGCGGCTCGGTGGTCACGTGGCGAGGCCCGGGAAGGGGTAGGCTAGCCGAAGATCTGGTGCATGAAGCGCGCGGCGTCCGGCACGGGCGCCTCGGTGGCGGCGGCGAAGCGCGCCGGGTCCCACAGCTCGATGCGGTCGATGGCGCCCACCACCAGCGTGGCCCCGGCGATCCCCACCGCTTCCATCAGCCGCTGGGGCACCAGGATGCGCCCCTGCTTGTCCGGCACGACTTCGCAGGCGTTGGCCGTCACCTTGAGGACCCAGGGGCGGGCCTGCGGCTGCAGCCGGAGCACCTCCCGCAGGCGTCCCTCCACCTCGGCCCAGGCGGACCGGGGGTACAGCGTGAGGGCGTCGGGGAAGACGTGCACCAGCACGAAGGGCTGGTCCTGGCCCTCTCGCCTGAATGAGGCGGGGAGGCTGAGGCGGCCCTTTTCGTCGACGTTGTGCTGGAAGCTTCCCAGGAAGCCGGTCATTCGGTCCGTGTGCGAGGGCACCCCGCGGCGTCCCACTCTTCCCCACTTCATCCCACGTGGCCCCAACCTAACGCGTTTCCCGGCAAGGTCAAGGAGAAGATGTGCCGAAGGTGTCTGGCGGGGTTCTTGCGCCCCGGCGGCCGCGCAGCCCCCCACATCACGCCGTCCGGAGCGCCGCCTTGCACCTGGAGATCGTCATCAACCCGTCCACCCCCGCCGCCGTCGAGGCGATCCGGCGCGGGGCCGAGTCGCTGCGCGAGGCCGGCCACGAGGTGCGCGGGCACATCACCTTCGAGGCGGGCGACGCGCGCCGCTTCGCCACGGAGGCCGCGGAGCGCGGCGCCGAGGTGGTGGTGGCCGCCGGCGGCGATGGCACCATCAACGAGGTGGTGAACGGGCTGAACGACTGGGCCGAGGCCGGCGGGCACGACGAGCTGCCGCGCCTGGCGGTGATTCCGCTGGGCACGGCCAACGACTTCGCGGGGGGCCTGCGCGTCCCCAAGGACCCGGAGGAGGCGCTCGCCGTTGCGGTGGAGGGGAAGAGTTATCCGGTGGACCTGGCGGCGCTGAACGGGCGCGCCTTCCTCAACGTCTCCAGCGGCGGGTTCGGCGCCGAAGCCACGGACGAGGCTTCGGACGAGCTGAAGCGCATGCTGGGCCCGATCGCCTACGTGATCACGGGGGTGAAGAAGTTCGTGACGCTC
>DASVVI010000180.1:0-5982 GCA_036386635.1 Longimicrobium sp. | reverse complement strand
TCCCCGCCGCGGACCACTTCCTCGTCCCGGGCGCGCGGGGGCAGGTGGTCATCCGCCTGGACGAAGTGGAGTGGATCGAGGCGGACGACTACTACGCGCGCATCCACGCGCACGGCCGCAGCTACCTGCTCCGCGAGGCGCTCGCCTCCATCGAGGAGCGCCTGGCCGGCACCCGCCTGGTGCGCGTACACCGCGGCGCGCTGGTGCACCTGGACCGCATCCGCCGCATCGGCGCTGCCGACGTCACCCTGGTCAGCGGCATCGTGATCCCGGTCAGCCGCCGGCGCCGCGGGTGGCTGCTGGAGCGCGTGCGCGGCAGGTGATAGTCGCGCAGAGACACGGGAGAGAACCGCAACTGCATGGCTCACACAGAGACACAGAAACACAGAAAGAACCGCAAAAGGTTTTCTCTGTTGCTTTCAGTTCCTTCTGTGTTCTCTGTGTGAGGCTTTTCTCTGTTGTTCTCTCCCTGCGTCTCTGCGCCTCTGCGTGAGATAAGCGGGTCAGCGGCGCGCGGGTGGGGCGGTGCCGGCGCGGGCGGCTTCGGCGGCGGCGCGGGCGAGGAGGCGGGTGCGCTCGGCTGCGTCGATCAGGCGGCCGTTGGAGATGACGGCGTGGATGCGGGTGGTGTTACGGATGTCGGCGAGCGGGTTGGCGTCCAGGATCACGAGATCGGCCAGCCTGCCCGGCGCGACGTTGCCGAGCGAGTCCAGCGCGCCCAGGTAGCGGGCGGGGTTCAGGGTGGCGGCCCGGAGCGCATCCAGCGGCGAGAGCCCGGCACCGACCAGGAGTTCGAGCTCGTCGTGCACCCCCGACCCGGCGAAGACGTACGTCTCGTCGCTCGCGTCCGTGCCGGCGAGGATGCCCACTCCGGCGCGGTGCGCCAGGCCCACCAGCCTCCACGCGTTCGCCTCCAGGCGGCGCTCGAGGCGGGCGGCCTCCGGGTTGGGCGAGGCGGCGCCGCTCCGCCACCGTGCGGCAAGGGCGGGTGGCACGAAGCGCAGCCGCGGGTCGTCCACGAGCGCGGGGGGCGGCACCTGGCCGTGCGTCACGGTGAGCGTGGGCGTCATCCAGGTGCCGTTCGCCACCATCCGCGCGAAGAGGGGCCGGCACGCGTCCTCCACCGGCCCCTCAACGACCGCGGACTGAAGCCGCCGGAGCGCCGCCCGGGTGGAGTCCGCGGCGGGCCCGAGCGACTCGCGCGCCTTCACGACTGCACCCATCAGCTCCTCGCCGCGCGGCGTGCAGGCGAGGTGCAGTGCGTCGAGTACGTGTTCGATGCTGCGTTGCCCCGCATCGCTCGCTTCGATGGCGGTGACCGCGCGCGGCACGTGGCCGGCGAAGGGGAGCCCGCGTCGCTTCGCCTGCGCCGCGATGGCGAAGTACGCGTCTCGCGAGAGGCGGTCGTAGACCTTGAGGAAGTCGAAGCCGAGCCGCTGCATCGTGTCCACGACGATGCGCGCGCGTGCCGCATCGGGTACGCCGTAGCCGTGCACCCACGAGGTCGGCACGCCGTCGAGCATGGGGCTGGACCAGACGATGCGCGGCGCCCCGCTCCCCGGCCGCCGCGCCTCCGCTCGCCAGTACTGGAGCGTGTCGAGGTAGCTCCCCATCTCCCTCACGCCCGTGACGCCGTGCGCCAGGAAGAGCGGCCAGAAGTGGCGCGCCCGCCCCTCGCGCGAGGTGTGCACGTGCATGTCCCACAGCCCCGGGATCACGTACTTCCCCCTCGCGTCCCACACCCGCGCCTGCGACGGCACGCGCACGCCGCTGCCCACGGCCACGATGCGGTTCCCGGAGATCAGCACCGTGCGGTCCGTGAGCACGGCTCCGCGCTCCACATCCACCACATTCGCGTGCGTGAGCGCGAGCTGGGCGCTGAGCGGGTGCCATCCAACCGCGCAGGCGAGCAGGGCGAAGAGCATCGTGCGGCGCATGGGAGTGCTCCGGGAGGAGGGAAAAACAACAGCCTCACACAGAGAACACGGAGGGAACCGCAAAGGCACAGAGAACTTCTTTCTGTTTCCCCTCGCGGTTCCCTCCGTGTCTCGGTGTGAGGCCCTTTGTTCCTACTTCTCGATGGGGAGCCGCACCGAGTTGCCCCACTCCGTCCACGAGCCGTCGTAGTTGCGGACGTTGGGGAAGCCGAGCAGGTACGTGAGCGCGAACCAGGTGTGCGACGAGCGCTCGCCGATGCGGCAGTACGCGATGGTTGGCTGGGCGGGGTCGAGGCCGAGCTGCTCCTGGTAGAGCGCGCGCAGCTCATCGGCCGAGCGGAACTCGCCGGTGTCGGGGTTCACGGCGCGCGCCCAGGGCATGCTCTTGGCGCCCGGGATGTGGCCGCCGCGCATGGCCCCTTCTTGCGGATAGTCCGGCATGTGCAGCTTCTCGCCGCTGAACTCCTCGGGCGAGCGGACGTCAACGAGCTGTCCGCGCTGTCCGATGTGCTGAAGCACGTCCTCGCGGAAGGCGCGGATGCGCTCGTCGTCGCGCTTCGGCAGGGGGTACTCGGAGGGGGGATACGACGGCGCGTCGGTGGTCATGGCGCGGCCCTCGTCCTCCCACTTCTTGCGGCCGCCGTCCATCACCTTGACGCGGTCGTGGCCGAAGAGGCGGAAGACCCAGAGGGCGTAGGTGGCCCACCAGTTGTTCTTGTCGCCGTAGAAGATGACCGTCGTATCCGGCGAGATGCCGCGCTCGCGCATCAGGCGGGCGAAGCTCTCCTCGTCCAGGTAGTCGCGGTTCAGCGGGTGCTGGAGGTCGGTGTGCCAGTCAATCTTTACGGCGCCCGGGATGTGGCTCATCTCGTAGAGCAGCACGTCCTCGTCGGACTCCACGAGGCGCACGGAGGGGTCTTCCAGGTGCGCGGCCACCCACTCGGTGGAGACGAGCGCTTCGGGGTGCGCGTAGCCGCGTTGGTCGATCGGGGTGGAGTCGGGCATGGTTCCTCGGTTGTACGGGCAAATCGGGAGATGCGGATCAGGGCCGCATCAACCCTGCTCCTTTCCTTCCTCCAGCTCGCGCACGGCGCGTTCCGCGGCGTCGAAGCCGATCTTGCTGTGCGTGCCGTCGCAGAACGGCTTGCGGGTCGATGCGCCGCAGCGGCAGAGCGACACCTTTTTGCCCGCCACCACCGGGAACTCGTTGCCATCCGCGTCGATCAGCCGGAAAGGGCCCTCCACCACGAACGGCCCGTTGTGCCGGGCCAGGATCGTTACCGCCGCCTCGGTGTTCGCCGCTTCGCTGCCGTCCGTCATAGGGTGCTCCAGGTAAGGAATAAGGATGAGGGATCAGGGACGTCCCCGTTCCTCATCCGATCGCGTTGGCCATCCAGAAAATTCCCAGCACGGCGCTGCCCAGTGCGGTGAGGGTGCGCAGCGTGCCGCCCAGCGCGGGGATGCGGTGCCGCGCGCGATGGAAGACGGCGCCGGCCACCGCGGCGTACAGCCCCATCCCCGCCGTGGTCCCCACGCCGAAGAAGAAGAGGTGCATCCCCGCCACCCAGGGCGAACTGCTGACGGTGACGGTGATCAGCGCCACGAGCGGGGCGGTGCCGGCCAGGCCGTGCGCCATCCCCACCCACAGGCTCCCGTGGCGGTGCGGATGCGGATCGTCTTCGCCCTCCGCAAGCGCGTGCGCTTCGCCGTGCACGACGCTCCACAGCAGCCAGACGCCGAGCGCGAGCAGCATGGTGCCCACGCCGAACTCGAGGCCGTTGACCACGCCCTGCGGCACGCGGATGCCCAGCGCGATCAGGGCGGAGCCCGCCACCAGGATCGCCGCGGAGTGGCCCAGACCCCAGCGCAGCCCGAAGCCCACCGCCTCGCGTGGTCGCGGGCGGCGGGAGACGAAGGTGGTGACCGCGGCCATGTGGTCGGGCTCCAGCGCGTGCAGGAAGCCCAGGCTTACGGCGGTCAGCAGCGGCAGCAGTTCCATCGTGCGTACGAGCGGGTGCGGTGTGCGAGAAGCGCGGAAAGCTACTCCCCCGGCCGGACCCGCGCCAGCGCGCTACTGGATCTGGAAGCCCACCGGGAAGCGGAAGCGTGCGTCGAAGGGAACGCCGTCCAGTGTCGCCGGCGCGAACTGCAGCCTGCGTCCGATCTCCTCGGCCGCGCGGTCCAGGTACTCGTCGCCCGAGGAGCGCGCGACCACCGCCAGCGACACCCCGCCCTCTCGGTTCGCGACGAGGAGGACCACCGCCTGGCGCGTGACCGGCGCCGGGAGCTTGCCGCGCTCGGGGTGGTTCAGCACCGCCTGCCCGATCATGTCGATGCGATCCTGCTCGTTCAGCAGCACCGGGTGGCAGTGCTGCCGCCCGGGAAGAAGCGCGGGGTACTCGCCGTCGACGCGGATCAACGCCTGGTACCCGCGCCCGCGGGGGAGCGACTCCATGTACTTGTCGACGGCCGCGGTGACCTGCGCCACCCCCGGCTCCGGGTAGTTGGAGTGCATGAAGAGGAGCACTCCCTTGCGCGTGCTGTCTACGTCCACCAGGAGCAGCCCCTGCGGCTCGGTGACGCCGTTGCGACGCCCGATCTCCACCAGTTGCGCGCGGAGCTGGCGGCTCTCGTTGAGCTGCCCCGGCGTGGGGCCGCGCACGCTGTCCGGTACGGTTTCGCAGCGCTGGCCGGGTACGCGGGTGGCGATGGGCGCCTGTGCGTGCGTTGCGGCGGAGGTGAGCGCGAGGAGGGTGGCGGCCAGGACGGCGGGGCGGGGAAGGCGGATGGTCATGAAGGCACTGGGGCGGCGGTTGGATGCGGAAGAATGGCGGGAAGATAGCCATGTCGCGGGATTTTGCAAACAGATGGCGTACTCTCCCGGGTTGCCCGTGCGGGCTCGGCCGGGGTAACATCCAGCGTCCCCCGCTCCCCTGAACCACAGGCACCGTATGCTCTCGATCCGCATCCGCCTCGCCGCCGTGCTCGCCGCTGCGGCGCTCCCCGCGGCCACCGTGCACGCGCAGGGCTCCGAGCCGGCGCTGCAGGCGGTCGTCTCCACGACCGACGGGTGGGATGCGACGACTGCACGCGTCCGGCTCTTTGCGCGCCGCACTCCGACCTCGCCATGGGCGCAGGTGGGGGCGGCGATGAGCGCATCGGTCGGGCGCACAGGGCTGGGATGGGGCACGGGGCTGCACGCGCCCGCGGACCAGGGCGCCGGGCCCGTGAAGCGCGAGGGAGATGGGAAAGCGCCGGCGGGGGTATTTCGGCTGAGCTCCGCCTTCGGGTACGCCCCGGCGGATTCGGCGCGCTGGGTCCGCCTCCCCTACCACGCCAGCGACCCGAGCATCGAGTGCGTGGATGACACGGCATCGCGCTTCTACAACCAGCGCGTGGACCGCGACTCCGTCACGCCGGACTGGACGAGCCACGAGGAGATGCGGCGTACGGACGGGCTGTACCGCTGGGGGGTGTGGGTGGATCACAACACGGGGCCGGCGGTGGCGGGCAGGGGCTCGTGCATCTTCATCCACATCCGCTCGCGCCCCGGCGCCCCCACCGTCGGCTGCACCGCCTTCGCCGAAGAGGACGTCCGCCGCATTCTCCGCTGGCTGGATCCGCGGAAGCGCCCGGTGCTGGTGCAGCTTCCGGAGGCGGAGTACCGGCGGCTGCGGCGGGGGTGGGGGTTGCCATAGGGGGCGGGGTTAGGGGCCGGCGGCTGGTCGCCGGGGGCTGAAGCCCCCGGCTGGAACGACGCGAAGCCGGCTGAAGCCGGCTGGAGGAACGCGGGACGCGCCGGGATCTCGCCCGCGAGTCCGCGAAGGCGGACTTTGTGCTGTCGTTGCAGCGAGTTCACCCGCCCGGCCCAACAGCCTGAGCCCCCACCCTTAACGTTCCCCTTGCGCTGAGCGCCGTAAAAGCGCACCGTATAGACTCTTCCCCCCAGGCACCTCGCCCGGACTCTCCGACGGACCCCATCCCCGCCGCATCATGTATCCCATTTCCAGGCCCCTCCCGGGGCGCCTGCGCCGCGCCGCCATCG
>DASVVI010000179.1:0-2792 GCA_036386635.1 Longimicrobium sp. | reverse complement strand
GCGCCGGCGGCTTCGAGATCGACGTCGGCTTCCTGACCGGCGACGACGACGACGACGAACAGCAGCGCCTCAAATGGGCCCTCTTCGACCGCCGCATCCGCCGCAAGGTGTTCGAGGCGGCCGGGGTGGAGGACCTGGATGATGTGTTCGAGGAAGAAAGTCCTAAGTCCTAAGTCCTAAGTCCTAAGTGCCAAGTGCCAAGTGCCAAGTGCCTGGTGCCCAGTTAGGGCGCGGAGCCATAGAGTTGGCTCTGTGCCCTTTCCTCTGTGTCTCCGTGTCTCTGTGTGAGATTGCTGTTCGTGCTTTGCCCGAGCGGAATAGCCGGGCAAAGAACACCGCAATGTCGTTCACCACTCAGCACTTAGCGCGTGGCACTCCGCCCCAGGCCCCTCCTCACCAACGCACTAACGCACTCCCGCACTCACGCACTCCCCCCGTTCGGCACCTGAATTGCGTTGGACGCGCCGCGACGGCGGTCCATCGTGGGCCGACGATTTCACCCGACCGTGAGGCGAACCATGGGTTTCATCTGGATGATCATCCTCGGCCTTATCGCGGGCGCCATTGCCAAGCTCATCATGCCGGGGCGTGATCCGGGTGGCATCATCGTGACGATCCTGCTGGGCATCGCGGGCTCGGTAGTCGGCGGGTTCCTGTGGAACATGCTGACGGGCGGCCGCAGCGACAACACGGCCGGGCTGATCGGCTCCATCATCGGCGCGCTGATCCTGCTGGCGCTGTACCGCATGATCGCCGGCCGCCGCTCGCACGTCTAACGGAGCGAACGAATGGCCGTTACGGAAATGCGGGAGCTCCTCCTGCACGAGCTGGGCGACATCCTCTACGCCGAACGGAAGTTCCTTACGGGGACCAAGGGGATGGCGCGCGAGGTCAACAGCCCGGAGATGAAGGCCCGCCTGGAGGAGCACGTGCGGGAGACGGAAGGGCAGATCGAGCGCATCCAGGAAGTCTTCAAGGTGCTCGGCGAGAAGGCCAAGGCGGAGAAGTGCGAGGCGGCGATCGGGCTCCGCGAGGAGCACGACTCCTTCAAGTCTGAGGAGAAGCCGTCCAAGCCGATCCTGGAGGCGTTCGACATCGGGTCCGGCCTGCGCATCGAGCACTACGAGATCGCGGCCTACCGCACCGCCATCGCCATCGCCACCGCGATGGGCGAGAACGAGTGCCTCCCCCTCCTGCAGGAGAGCCTGCTGGAAGAGGAAGCGATGGCCAAGTTCCTGGAAAAGAACGCCGTCCACGCGGTAAGGAAGCTCATCGCGGAAACGCAGGCCGAGTAGCCGGTCGGCCGGCGATACGATCGAAGCCCCCGCGGCATGTGCCGCGGGGGCTTCGTCGTTCACCCCGTCCTTTCCCCCAGCATCTCCTCCATCCTCGAAAGGCAGCGCGAGAACTTCTTTCCGAACGGCCCCGCCACGAAGTCGCCCGGAAAGATTGCGCCGAGCGACACCGCTGACGTGGCCGCGAGCGGCAGCGCATCGTCGTACACCTTGTCGATGAAGTGCACCCAGCGCAGCCCCTCCGCCATGCTCCCGATCGGCGTCATGTCGTCGACGAGCAGCCCCTCCAGCGAATCGGCCAGCGTGGCGTAGCGGATGGGGTGCACCTCACCCAGCGCGGCTAGGAGGGCGGCAAAGGGCGCGCGCAGCGTGCGGGGAGGGGCGGAGCGCGCGGCTTCCTCCATGGCGGCGTCGTCCAGAAAGAGCGCGCGGCCGGGATCGGCGCGGAAGAGGCGGTGGCGGAAGTCCTCGCCCTCCACGCGGAGCGTCTCGAAGGCGGCGGACAGCTCCTCGATCTCCGCGGCGAAGCTCTTTTGCGGAAAGCGGCCGCGCCCCAGCTCGTCGGGGACGGTGTTGGAGGTGGCGGCCACGCGCGCGCCGTCCGCCAGCGCGCCGCGCAGAAAGGCGAGCGCCATGCGCAGGTTGCCGGGGTCGTCCAGCTCCCATTCGTCCACGCACACCAGCCGCTGCCCGCTGAACAGCTCGCGCGTCCCCTCCACCCCCAGCAGTCCCATGGTGTAGACGAGCTCGTCGAAGCTGAGGTAGGCGCGCGGGGCGGGCGCGGCGTTCCAGAGCGCGGCCAGCAGGTGCGTCTTTCCCACGCCGAAGCCGCCGTCCAGGTACACCCCGCTCCCCGTGCGCGCCGGGCGAAAGAGCCCGCGCCACCCCACGCGCGTCCCCTCCCGCAGCTCCGCCGCCACCTCGCGCAGCCGCAGCACCGCCGCCCCCTGCGAGGGATGCCCGGCATCGGGCCGGTAGTCGTCGAACCCTTTGTCCGCGAACCTGGGCGGCGGCACGAACCCGGCCAACAGCTCGCCCGCCTCGGGGCGCCGCGGAAGTCCACTCAACAGCGTGTCCAGCGAAAGCACGGGATTGGGGTTTGGGGGGATGGGGGTGGGTCCTGGCTCTACCGTGGCGAGTGAACTCGCGGCAACAACAGCACAAAGTCCGCCTGCGCGGACTCGCGGGCGAGATCCCGGCGCAACTCCGATCGCCACGCCGCACGGGAGCCCGCGCCAGCACCGTCGCGGACCCTGGGGTCGAGATCAGTGGTAGGGGCGCGATTCATCGCGCCCACCCTTTGCCGATCTCAATCCTCACCGCACGCGCCGGAACCTCGTAGGGGCTGCCCCGCGTGGCTGCCCGTGCCTCGTGAATCCGCCGAGGCCCGCGCCAGAGCGAATGAATTCGCCGCTGGAACCGCGCAAAGTCCGCCTTCGCGGACTCGGGGTTTGATGCCGCATTTGTCGAGACCGCTTCAGCGGTCTTCCCGTGGTT
>DASVVI010000178.1:0-4528 GCA_036386635.1 Longimicrobium sp. | reverse complement strand
AGGGCGCAGCCCTCTCCTGTTATCGGGAGAGGGGGCAGCGAGGAACGAGCGGGGGTGAGGGCCCCCCTCACACCCGGTCCGAGATCAGCCGCTCCACCTCCATGCGGTAACCGGTGGAGGAGGTGAGCTGGGTGCCGTCGGCGAGGACGAGGACGTAGCTCCCCTTGCCGTAGGTGTGGACCTCGCGCAGGCGGTCCACGTTCACGATCAGGGAGCGGTGGATGCGCAGGAAGCGGCCCGGGTCCAGGCGCGCGCTCAGGGTGCCCATGGCGGCGCGCAGCAGGTGGCTCCGCTTGCCGGCGTGCAGGCGCACGTAGTTGCCCTCCGCTTCGATCCAGTCCACCTCCTCGGCGGGAACCAGGTGGATGCGGGTGCCGGTGCGGACCACGAAGCGCTCCATCCAGCGGCGGCGCGCGCCCAGGAGTCGAGGAGGGCGTCGAGGCGCTCCTCCACGTCCCGCGTGCGTGCACGGCTCACCTGCGCGCGCACCCGCTCCAGCGCCGTGCCGAAGCGCTCGGGCTGCACCGGCTTCAGCAGGTAGTCGATGGCCTGCGCGTCGAAGGCGCGCAGGGCGAACTCGTCGTACGCCGTCACGAACACCACCACCGGCGCGCCACGGGCGGGGAGCGCCCGCAGCACCTCGAAGCCGTCCATCTCCGGCATCTGCACGTCCAGGAAGACGAGGTCGGGCGCCAGGGCCGCGACGGCGGCCAGCGCCTCCTCGCCGTCGCCGCACTCCCCCACCACCTCCACGTCGTGGGCGCGCGCCAGGAGCTCGCGGATGCGCACGCGGGCGAGCTCTTCGTCGTCCACGATCAGGGTGCGGATCTTCATGGAAGCGCTCAGGTGGCGGCGCGGCAGGTGAACGGCAGCTCCAGCTCGACGCGCGTGCCGCGTGAGGGAGCCGAGTGGATGAGGAAGGTGTGCGTGGTGCCGTACAGCCGCTCCAGGCGCGCCCGCGTGTTCGCCAGCCCCACCGCGCCCTCGCGCGGCGCCCCGGTGATCCCCGCCCCATTGTCTGAGATGGCGAGACGGAGCGTTTGGTTGCGTCGCGTGGCGGTGATCCGCAGCCGGCCGCCCGCGCGCAGCGGCGCGATGCCGTGGCGCACCGCGTTCTCCGCCAGCGGCTGCAACAGGAGGTGAGGGACGCGCGCCTCCAGCACCTCGGGGTCGATCGCCAGCTCCACGGCCAGGCGCGCTCCCAGCCGCGTGCGCTCGATCTCCAGGTACGGGTGCAGCGCGGCGAGCTCCTCGCGAAGCGTGACCTCCTGCGCGTCGTGGTGCGCCAGCGCGCCGCGCAGCAGGTCGCTCAGGCTGCCGATGACGAGCTCGGCGCGCGCCGGGTCCAGGTGCACCAGGGTGGAGATCGCCTGCAGCGTGTTGAAGAGGAAGTGCGGGTGGAGCTGCGCCTTGAGGGCCTGGAGCTGCGCCCGCGCCAGCTGCGTCTGGAGCTGCTCGCGCGCCACCTCGCGCTCGCGGACCACCCGCGTGTACGCCACCGCGTGGGCGACCCCCGCCACCGCGGCGTAGGTGAAGAGGCTGTCCGCCATGTAGGTGAAGAGCGCGTACGCGAACTCCACCTCCGTCCGCAGCACGCCCAGCCCCTGCCCCCCGTAGTGGAAGAGCGCCAGCCGCGCCGTCACCACCGGCAGGGCGGCGGCCAGGTGCAGCGCGGCGTGGCGCGGCGCCCCCCAGCGGATGGGAAAGCGCCACGCCAGGAGCAGGATCAGCGGGGTGACGGGCGCCCAGCTGTACGCCTGCAGCGCGTTGCCGGCCAGCACGCGCGCCAGCTCGAATCTCGCCCCGGAGAAGGTGAGCGCGGCGTAGGTGGAGCTGAAGAGCACCACCGCCACCGCCGTCCACCCCGCGAGCACCACGGCGGCCAGGGTGCGCCAGGAGGGGAAGAGGCGGGTCATGTGCTGGGCGGTGTGGGCGGCGAGCGGCGTACGGGAGCCGTTCAACGTCGCGCCAGCGCGTCCGGGCTCCAAGCCGCGCTACGCCAACACGCCGGCCCGCGGTGCGACTGCGGCGCGGGGCGGGACGAAAGCGCCGCTCCGCGCGTCTCCCGCCGCCCGGAGCACCCGCATCCCGCCCCAGCCGCGGCCGTCCCGCGCGGGGGATGGGTTCACACCACGATCGTGCGCTTTCGGCCCTGGTTCGTTCAACCGGGGCGGAAACTTTTGTAGCATCGTCGCACACGAAGTTCCATCCCATCCATCAGCGAGGCACCATGAGGAAGAGAGTAGCGGGACGGTTGGCCGCGGCGGTGGCGGCGGCGATCCTGGCGGCGTGCTCGGACGTTTCCGGGCCGGAGCCGCGGATGGAGGCGCCCGCGGGTCCGGCGGGGAGCAAGGCGCCGGGCTCCAGCACGTACTTCTCGCTCGCCAGCTGCGCCGGCGACTGCCGCGCCGCGCTGCAGGCGGCGGTGAACACGTACGAGGTGGTGACGATGTCCGCGGACAGCTTCCCCCTCGAGGGCACGGTCACACTGCCGTCGCGCACCAGGATCGTGGGCGCGGGCGCGGGGAGCACCCGCATCGCGCAGCTCGCGGCGGCGGGCGGAAACCCGGGCGGCTCCGTCGCGGACCGCCGCAACGTCTTCATCGCATCGGGCGACGCGTCGGAGCCGGTGCGCGACATCCACATCGAAGGGATCCGGTTCTACGGCGCCGGCATCTTCGAGCAGGCCGCGCTGCGCGTGGAGAAGGGCGACAGCATCGTCTTCCAGAACAACGACGCGCGCGCCATCGGGCTGGTACAGACGGGGTCGTACTTCGACGCCAACGCCAACCCCGGCGCCATGGCGGCGCAGCACCGCACCAGCCGCGTGCACGTCAAGGACAACACGGGGCGCGGCACGGGCAACACCGGCGGGCTGTGGGCCATCGAGCTGGGGTACGTGAACGGCGCGGTGGTCACCGGCAACCAGGTGGCGCAGTACCGCATCGGCATCCAGTGGTGGGGCGGCGAGGCCGACGCGCTCAAGGGCAACTACACCGCCAGCCGCTGGGTGCAGAACGTGAGGATCGACGGCAACCGCGTGGACACCACCGAGTCCGGGATCTGGGGCACCAACGGCGACTACGTGCGCGCCAGCGGCAACACCGTGCGCGACTGCCTGGACGTCTGCCTGGACGCGGAGGGGAGCAACGACGTCGCCTTCACCGGCAACTGGGTCTACAACGCGGGCGAGGGTGCGCTGGCGGTCTTCTTCAACTCGTCCAACATCCGCTTCGCCTGGAACGAGGTGCACCAGGACGGCCGCTACGCCCAGGCGGTGACGGGGGTCAAGCGGTGGGACGTGCTGTTCAAGTGGCAGGGCGCGTACGGCAGCGCGGCGGGGAAGAGCGTCTACATCCACAACAACTGGCTGTACTACGACGGGCCGGCGGGCACCGGCGTGGGGCAGGCGTGGAAGGAGCAGACGGAGTACTTCCAGTTCGTCAACAACACGCTCAAGAACACGGTGGTCATCGCCAACCCCCTGGACGGCGGGCACCTGGAGATCACCGGCAACACGATGACCTTCGACCGCACCATCGACGCGCCGCACCGCGCGGCGATCGAGGCCGGGAGCACGCACACCAGCGCCGGAGTGACGTACAACGTGCACGTTTCCGGCAACGACATCTCCAGCACCGTGTCGCAGAGCGCGACGGGGATCTTTGCCCGCCAGTACTACGGCGGCGGCGCCATCGAGACGTACATGAACGGGAACGTGGTGCGCAACTTCCCGCGCTCCATCCACATCTTCAACGACCTGTTCGCGCACCGCTACTGGGTCACCAACAACCAGACCACCGGCACCGTCACCACGCAGCAGACCAACAGCGTGTGGCCCGTGGTGACGTACTCGGGGAATACGACGATCTAGCTGCGGGGCGCCGGCGCCGGGCGGGCGCCGGGATCGCCGGGGGCGCCGGGGGCGGAAGCCCCCGGCTGGAACCCCGGGACGACCGCTGAAGCGGTCTCGCGGGGCGGGCGGGGGCGGTGCGGGCACGTAACACGGGATTCGTGCGGCCCGGGCTGCAGGTCTCCCCCACCCCCGCCCTGCACCCCCGCAGGCAGAGGAGGGGGCCGGGGAGGGGGCCATTTCCCGCCCCCTCTCGCGGTAACAGAGGCGCAGCCTCGCTTGTTGTTGGGAGAGGGGGCAGCGAGGAACGAGCAGGGGTGAGGGCGCCTCGCCGCACCGGAGGGAACATTTTCCGCGTCTGAACGGGCCGACAACGAACTCCTTGACACGCCATTTCTCGGAGAATACACTCTGGCTGGCACACAATGACGCTTTAAGTGTGCGGGCGTTCACCCATTCATTGAGAGGCTCAATGGGCATCAGGGCACGCGTTTCACTCGCTTCACTTCTCACCATCGTGTCGGGCGCGGTGCTCCTCAGCGCGCCGGCCCCGGTACAGGCGGAGGTGAAGTATGACTGCGAGGCGTCCGTCGCAGAGTACTGTGCGTACGCCGCTTCGTACTGCGCTAGCGGCAAGGCGAGGTGCTGGTACACGACCACCCCGTGCCAGATCAC
>DASVVI010000177.1:0-6275 GCA_036386635.1 Longimicrobium sp. | reverse complement strand
AATACGGCCGTCCAAGAACCACACGTCATCCTCGCGCTCGATCGACTTCGAGGCCTTTCCGTCGATGTTGCATGCGGCGAACATGGGGAGCTTACGTGAGCGTGACATAACGACCGAGAAGTGCTGGTAGTCCAGCTGGTTGTCCGGGCTCCCTTCAACGGCAAGTACGTCACGCGACGCGCGGCCGACGGGCCTCGGCATCGGCACCTCGAAGTCGTCGAGAAATGCGGCGTCATACCCGGTCCTCCCCTCGAACTTCTCCGGAGGAGACACCCTCGGGCGCCGCAGCGCCTCAAGGGAACTCTCGACGGCGGCCGCCGCGTTCCTCGCTTCTGCCTCGGCGGGGCCCCCGAGGCGCCGCATGTCCGCAAGCCGCCGAGTCTTGGCCAGTGCCTCGCTCATCAGGTGCTCCAGGGTGAGGGTTGGGTGGACGGGGAGTCGGTCCCCGGCCACGCGAGCAGGAGGCGCTCATACGCGCCGAAGAGGTGGGCGCCCTCGGTGAAATAGGGGCCACGCTCCTCCCGGAGGAAACGAACGAGGGTCGGCAGGAGGCCCGCCTGATCGGCTTGGTCCACCAAGGTGGCACACCAGCGCTGCGCGTCCCGGCGCAAATTGGTGGTTAGCTGCTCGCCGAGCAGTTCGCGCGGCCAGAGTACGGTTTGGGCGCGAAGCTCCGCGACCAGCGCTTGGAAAGTATCCGAACGCGGCGCGAGCAGGACGAGCGCGTTGCGCAGGAGGCCGTGCAGTTCCGGAGTGGTCCCGCGGAGCACGTACGCCAGCGACTCGGGCGCGCGCATCTGCCGCGCGTCCAACCTGAACCGCGCGGCGTTGTACGCGGCGGCGTGCCGCTCAAGGTGGCCAATTCTGGGCGCGTCCTGCCGAAACTCGCTCCAGGGAATGGCGGTATTTCGGAGCTGTTTCTCGCTGTCGAGCGCGTTCCGGACCGCGCGCCAGCGCGGCTCAATTTCGCGATCTGGCTCCGGAAAGAAGGCCGGCGAGAGGATAGGAAGGAGGTGGCCGTTGATTTCCAGCTCGGGGATGACCGCGCCGAACCCCGCCGCGTGGATCATGGAAGCGGTGCGCATCCCGATGAACGTCGTGATCTTGTAAACCGACTCCGCGCGAGCACCCTGGAGCATCTCGGCGGCGATCTCGCGGCAGCGGGGGGAACGCCGCTGCGCTGCTATGGCGAGGAGCACCGCCGCGGTAAAAAGCCGTCCCTCCAAGGCTCCTGGAGAGCCTGGGCGCAGGTAGCGGCGCCTCGCGCCTTCGCAAAGGGTGTCAATGGTGGCCTCGCCGGGTGCGTGGACGAGGCCGGCCAGGAACACGTACCAGACGACTTGTTCGGACGCCCCGCGTGCGTTTCCGGCCCACTCCCCGCGCACGTAGCCGCTATACGCCGCGCGCGCCTGTTTTGCGACGCTGCTGAAGCGTCCCGTCTGGATGTACGCGTCCACGCGCTCGAGATCGGGCATCGCTTGGAGTTCCTGCGGTCCCGAACCGACCGGCGCTCCTGCTTCCGCGAATTCGCCGCCGTCCGCCATGTCGGCATGGACGATCATCTCCTCCGCCCCCTGGAAGCGCTGCATCCGCCTGTCGAACCTCAACTGCTCCTCCCGCAGGCGCGGCGGGAGCGTCGCGCGCTCCGCCGGGGTACACACCCGGCCAGTGTGATGCTTGAGGAGTGCACGCACTGGCGTCGGCAACTCCTCCACGTCCATCCCCAGCGCCAGCCAGAGCCGCCCCGCGTTGGAAGCATCAATGGAAGGGTGGTCCGGGAGCGAGTATTCGTGGTAGAGTCGCTCTGCCTCACGTTCTGGTCGAGTGAAGCCCGGCACGTAATCGCGGGAGAAGTAGCGGAGGGCTTCGCGATGGATACCCAGTGCCGCCTCCGCGCTGCTGTTCAGGATCTGCGGGAGCACCAAACGGCGCAGATCACGCCGGTGCCGCACCCGCGTACCCTCGTCTTCCACGAGCCAGACCTGGGCACGGAGCTTCGCGAACAGGTCCTCCCAAACTACCCTGCTGGGGTCTGCGAAGCCGCACGGCTCCGCGAGGATCTCGCGCAACAACTCAGGCGTCACGCGTCGGAGTACGAGGCCAAGAGAGGCCAGCTTCCGCACCTCTGGGTCGCGGATGCGCTCGATGATGCGCGTGTAGAGGAAGCGTTGCGCAACCTCACCCGCCAGCTTCCCCCCAGGATGTCCCGCGCCACTGGCCAATGCGTCCAGCTCCCCCGGGTCGTTAGCGCGCGCGAACTGCGCCAGGATGCGCAGTACGAGTGGGTTGCCGCCGAAGTTCTCTACCAGCTGCGGTACCGGCGCGCTGGAGCCCCCCCACCGCGCCAGGTCCGTGGACAGCATCTCCACCGCGTCCTCGACCCGCAGATCACTCAGGACCAGAGTGTCGAGTACGCGCCCAGCGAGTTCAAAGTCCAACTCGACGGGTGATGCCCGCCCGGCGATGATCACGCGTAGCCCGCTCAGCCCGGCCTCGCGCCACACTGAAGTCAGCCAGTTGAACACGGCGTGTGTGTCCAAATGGCCGCGCACCAGAATCTCCTCGAACGTGTCGAGCACGAGCACAACCGGAGAATAGGCGAGGTCACTCCCGGCGATAATTCCGTACAATTCGGAAAGGATGCCGGAATGACTGGAGGCGTGTGCATCGAACGACGTACCCTCCGGAGACTCACGGCTCGCGATCTTCTGGCGGAACTGGGTGCGCACAGCGGAGAGCGCCTCATCCAGTTCCGGTCGCGCGTGGCCGATCTGGCGCATGAGCGCGAAGAGCAACTCCACAGGGTCCGCCCAAGAAAGGGCAGGGAGGTCGAAGTCGAGGAGGATGACGGGCACCCCCGGAGCGCCGTCGGCGGACCGTAGCCCCGCGACCAGCTCGGCCAGCAGGGCGGACTTGCCGGCGCCTCCCACGCCGGTGACGGCAAGGATTGGGGGTGAGTCTTCCCGTTGCCCGGGCATACCGGGCACAGGCGGATCGACGTATCCGTTTTCCACGAAACTTCGCAGCGCGGCGAGTTCGCGCCGCCTCCCCACCAAAGGCGTTGGGAGCACCACGCGCAGTGCCGCATCGGCGTCCCGGCGCGCGATGGCACGGTTGACCTCCGATGACCTGCGCTCCGGGGTGATCCCGGCCTGCTCCACGAACTGGCGCGCGGAGAGGAGCGCGTCCAGTGCCGACGTATCCATCTCTCGCGCGTTCACGGCGCGGCCAAAGAGCACCTCTTGGAGGTACTCGCCGAATAGGTCGCTCGGTGGGGTCTGCTCGGCGGCCGCCCGCAGGCGGGACGGACCGGCTGCCTTTAGGACGGTGCGCCGCACATCGGCCGTCAGCATCCAACGCATTCCCGCCTCGGTGCGTACCTCATCGCAACGGTCGGCGAGTTCCGACAGAACCTTCGGTGACTCCCGCAGGGACGCCACAGCGATGAACGTTCGCGGGTCGAACGCGCCGACTGTGGCGGCGCGCAGCAGGATGCCTTCAATCTCCACCCCAGCGGCGGGCTCGGGGGCACTGGCCTGGCTTGTCATGGAAAGAAGGCCTTCAAAGTGGTTTCGCTCACATGCTGGGACAGCACGGAGACGAAGCTGGAACTCTGGACGGGAGAGGGCGGTCCAGCGCCCAGACCCATGCCTCCGATCCTCGCCGTCAACCAGTCCGCCGCCCGGACCGCGGTGTCGGCGTGGCGCAGCGCTTCCTCATTGGAGACGGCGACCGCCCGGGCTACGCAGACGCGGCGCAGGTACGTGGCGACATCGTTCACGCTCGGGCGGTCGATCCGGTCGTGCTCCACCCTCACGCCGGAGCGGCTGTCCACACCAGGCACAGGGCCGTCCAGGCCGATAAGGATGACGCGGGTGGACGGCAACGTGGAAGCCAGCGAGGTGTAGAGCACCTGGAGGAACACTCGGGCGCTCGCGTCTGGCAACGTATGGTGCTCAAGGTCGTCGATAACGAGCCAGACGAGCCGGTCGCCAGCGGCCTGGTTCAGCCGCCGCGCGAACTCTGTGAACAGAGTGTCCTTGATCCAGACTGCGTAGGTACTCGTCGCGTCTCCCCGCGAGGGGAGGGGGGGAGCATTCTCCGCAGACGCCGGGGGCTCGACGGCGCGGAGGATCTGCTCGGCCAGCGCCGTCGCGTCAGCTGGGATCGCGGCGGCTCCAAGGGTGACCACCACGTTCTCGTCGACGGGAAGCGCGGCCTGCAGAATCCGGGCGCTGAAGCTCTTCCCCGTTTCGCGCGGCCCGGTCACCACGATGATGTGCGGGCCGCTGGCGCGGGCGCGCCATAGGAGCTGCTGGAACCGCTCTCGCCCAAACACCGGCGGCTGGCCCGGCTCGGGAAGACACCAGAGTGGATCACACGTACCCACGACCTCCAAGACACCGCCAGTCTGTACCGCCGCCGCGATCGGGGCGATGGAGATCGCGCCGTTGCCGATCAGTTGGTCCGTCTCGTCCCGGAGCGCGCACTGATGAAGCGCAATAGCCTCGAATGTGCCGTCCAGTACCACACCGCCCGACGAGCCGTAGCCCGTGCCCGCATTATGGACCACGCGGGCTCCCTTCTCGCCTGGCCACACCTCGACTATGTCGCCGAACGCCGCTCGCTGGCTGAACTGCGCTGGGTGGTGCACGACGCACGTGGGACCTTTAGTCGGCCACCGTTCAGGATCAAGCCTGTAGGAGCCACGTTCGCGCCCCGGAGTGCCGTCCAGCCGCAGAATGGCATAGTCAAGGTAGCCGCCGACATCCACCCCGTCGGGACGTCGGCCGGATCGGTCGCTGTCCCGCGGCAGTTCTGTGGGGTGACATGGGCTGGCAGCCACAAGCCACTGGTCGGTAACGTGGAATCTGGATCCCGTGTTGTAGGCCGGGCGGCTCCCCACCAAATCGAACTCGACCGAGATCTTCTCGGCGCTCTCCCGAGCGGGCTGGTGGTCCGCGCCCGTGAGCAGCGACTGCACGACGTGCCATGACGTCACGACGGTCTGTGGCCCGACGAGGAACCCCGTGCCGGTGACTGTCCCGCCGTCCACCACCACTCGGCAGACGCGCCCCACGGCGCGGAGCAGGCCGGGGGTGATCTTCTCCATATCCAAGTTCGGAAGGTGCCGCGAGATGATCCCCTGCAGTTCCACCGTGATCTCCGGTTCGCGCGCCAACCCTGGCTTCGGCTCAATCGGTGATTCCGGGGTGGATACGTGCGTAGGCGCTCCATCATCGAACCAGCCGAGGCGGTGAACCTCCGTCAAAAGCGGCTCGAGCCACCCGAGTTCGTCCGCTTGGACCAGTCCCTCATAGAATGCAGCGGCATCGTCGTCGCTCTCGGCGTACACCGCCCTGACCTTCAGCGAGAGCGCCTTCGGGCCCCCAATACTTCGGACGAACTCGTCGTATGTCCCCGCGAATACGTCGCGGCTCACGCGGAGTTTTCCGGCGACGCGCCGGAGGCGGGCTTGCTGTTCGGGGCTCAGGCTCATGAGGTTCGCTACACCCAGCAGAGACGTGACAGGTTAGGAAGGCCCCCTGCAGCGCGGACTGCGCTCAGCGAGTGCGCGTGGTTGGCGCGGAGCCAGTCCCCCGCGAAGTGCAGCCCGACGATCGCGACCGGGTCGCCAAGATAGATGGCCGCAGACCCGGAACTTCCACCCAACGTGGTCGCATCGTGGTTGAACACCCAGCTCTTCGTGTCGTCGGCGAGGGTCCCGAGCGGACCCGAGACTACACCCGGGCTGAAGTACTTGCGCCCATACTTCATGCCGAAAACCTCTCGGAGGCGCTCCGCCACGTCCATGCGCACCCGTCCCTCAGCGTCAAAGGGGAGTACCGTCGGCCGGGCCGGGTAGCCAACGACGTATAGCTGGTTCGGCCGCTCGATCACCGCAGCGTTCTGGATCACGCATAGCGCTCCGGGAAGTTCCATCCCAGCGGCGTTTGAAGTCTCCACCTCGAGAAGCGCAACGTCCAGGTTAGCGAAGTTCACGTCGCGCAGGATCGGGTCGGCTCCTGCCTCTACGATCCCTTTGATGGCGAACGCCTTCGATCCGTCGGCCGCGTCTGAGAAGTCGATGGTCACGACGCCGGACTCCATAATCCAGCGCTTCGGCGCGGTGCGCGTGGGCACTGGGGCGGCGAACTCTTCGATCACGTGTCGGTTCGTCATCACGAGCCCTTCGGCGACCACGATTCCGGTGCCCACGTGCACCCCGTCTCGGTCGATGCGGCCGATCGACGCGAACGTCGCGTCGATCTCGG
>DASVVI010000176.1:0-3146 GCA_036386635.1 Longimicrobium sp. | reverse complement strand
CGTGAGTGCGATGGATGTTCTGCCGTCCCCCCATCCTGTCATCCTGAGGGAGCCGCCCACACGAGCATCAGCGGTGCTCCCCGGCCTCTAGCGGCGACCGAAGGATCTAGCCGGCGGGGCACGAGGACAGCGAGTTAACGCCGAACCCTCGTTACGCGCAGTAGATCCTTCGCTCCGCGCCAAAGTGTGGAGCACGGGCAAGGGCAGAGAGGCGCGTCGCTCAGGATGACAAAAAAGGTTTGGTCGCACCCATTCCCTGCGCACTAACGCACTAACGCACTAACGCACTAACGCACTTCCGTGCCTCACTCCATATCCACCTGCCGCACGTCCAGCACTTCCGGGAGCTCGGCGAGCTGCTGCAGGACCTCGGCGGGGATGCGGCCGTCGACGGTGATGGCGGCGAGGGCCTCGCCTCCGACCTGCAGGCGGGCCTGGTGGTACTCGGCGATGTTGACGCCGGCCTCGCCGAGGAGGGTGCCCACGCGGCCGATGACGCCGGGGACGTCGCGGATGCGCAGGACGACCAGGGTGCCGCGCGGCGCCACGTCCACGCGAAAGGCGCCGATGCGGATGATGCGCCCGTGCGTCTCCCCCAGCACCGCTCCCGCCACGCGTATGATGCGGTCGCCCGCCTCCATCCGCAGCTCCACCTCCTCGCCCAGCTCCCCGCGCCCCGCCACGTGCGTCGATGCCGTCTCGATCCCCCGCTCCGTGGCGACGTGCTGCGCGTTCACCAGGTTGATGGCGCGCCGGTCCACCACGTCGCGCAGCGTACCCTGCAGCGCGGAAAGGAGGAGCGGACGCGGCGCCTGCTCGCCCCGCGGACCCGTGTAGCGCAGCTCCAGCGCGCTCACGGCGCCGGGAAGGAGGGCGCGGCCCAGGCGCCCCAGCCGGTCCGAAAGCGCCAGGAGGGGACGCAGCTCGCCCCAGCCGGAGCCGCCCACGCCCGCCGCGTTGATCGCCGCGCTCAGGTCGCCCGTGACCAGCGCGTCGCGGACGGCGGAGCACGCCTCGATGGAGACGCTGCGCTGCGCGTCGCTGGTGGATGCGCCCAGGTGCGGCGTCAGGATCAGGTTGGGGATGGAGCGCAGCGGGTGGTCCGCCGCCAGCGGCTCGCCGATGAACACGTCCAGCGCCGCCCCGGCGATGCGTCCCGAGGTGAGCGCGTCGGAGAGGGCATCTTCGGCCACAATGCCGCCGCGTGCCAGGTTCATCACGATCGCCCCCCGCCCCAGACGCGCCAGTTCCGGCGCGCCGATCAGCCCCACCGTCTCCGCGGTCAGCGGCGTGTGCACCGTCACCACGTCGGCGCGGTCCATGGCGTCGGAGAGGCGCTCCATTCGCTCCACCCCGAGCTCCTCGAAGCGCGCGGGCGGGACGAATGGATCGTAAGCGATCAGCGTCATCCCAAAGGCGCGGGCCCGGCGCGCCATCTCGCTCCCGATGCGCCCCAGGCCGATGATGGCCAGCGTCCTTCCGCGCAGCTCGGATCCGCCGAGGCGCGAGCGGTCCCAGCGGCCGCCGCGCATCGACTCCACGGCCATGTGGATGTTGCGGACGAGCGAGAGGAGCACGCCGAACGCCAGCTCCGCCACCGAGACGGTGTTGCCGCCGGGCGCGTTGATGACGGCGATTCCCAGCTCCGTCGCCGTCTGCAGGTCGATGTTGTCCACTCCCACGCCGGCGCGGCCGATCACCTTGAGCCGGTCGCCGGCCTGGAGGAGCTCGCGGGTGACGCGTGTGGCGCTGCGCCCGACGAACGCATCGTACTCGCCGATCTCCGCGATCACTTCGTCGAGAGGGCGCGTCGGTTTCTCGTGGACCTCGATGTCGGGGTGCGAGCGGAGGTGGGCGAGCCCCTCCGGATCCACCTCGTCGGTCACCAGCACGCGGAAGCGGCTCATCGCAGCACCTCGTCGATCGCGTCCAGCAGCGCGTCCAGCTCTTCCACCGTGTGCTCTCCCATGTGCCCGATACGAATCGTCGAATCCTTGAGCTTGCCGTACCCCCCGCCGATCGTCCACCCCGCCTTCGCCAGCCGCGCCACGATCTCCGGCGCGGCGACGGGGCCGTCGATCGCCAAGGTGGTGACGGTCGGCGAGCGGCACCCCTCGGGCGCAAAGGGGCGGATGCCGCGCTCTTCCGCCCAGGCCAGGGAGCGCCCGCGCATGGCGTCGTGGCGCGCGGCACGGGCCTCTACGCCTTCCGCGGCGATGCGCCGCGCCTGTTCCGCCAGCGCGTAGACCAGCGACAGTGCGGGGGTGGTGGGCGTCTGGTGCTTGCGCCAGAAGCGGTCGTACTCCGGCAGGTCGAAGTAGTGGCCGCGCCCCGGGATCGTCTCCGCGCGCGCCATCATCCGCTCCGACGCCGCGCCGAACGCGAGCCCCGGCGGCAGCGCCAGCGCCTTCTGCGAGCCGGTGAGGAGGAAGTCGAGCCCCCACGCGTCCATCTCCACCAGCGCCCCAGCCACGCTGGTGACGCCGTCCACCAGCAGCAGGATCTCGTCGCCCGTGTCACTTTCGGCGGCGCGCACGGCTTCGGCGATCTCGCGCACGGGGTTGAGGACGCCGGTGGAGGTCTCCGAGTGCGCCACCGTGACCGCGTCGAAGCCGCCTGCTCGCAAACGGCGGTGCACTTCGGCGGCGTCGTGGGCCTGGCCCCACTCCACTTCGTACGTCTCCACCTCGCGCCCGCAATCGGCCACCAGGTCGCGGAAGCGCTCGCTGAACGCGCCGTTGACGAGCGACAGCGCGCGGCGGCGCACCCCGTTGCGCACGGCGCCCTCCATCAGCCCGGTGGCCGACGAGGAGGCGACGTACACCGGGCGCTCGGTGCGGAAGATGGCGCGGAGCACGGGTTCGCAGCCGGCCAGGATCGCGGACATCCCGGACCCGCGGTGGCCGATCATGGGCTGCGTCATCGCGGCCAACACGTCCGGGTGCACCTCGGTGGGGCCGGGAAGGAAGAAACGGCCGAACGCGGTCATTCGCTCGTTGAGACTGGGTGCGAGGGTTTCGAGGGCGGGAAGGTCGAGCGTGGGGCGGAGATCCGCAAGAGGAAAACAGCATCACACAGAGAACACGGAGGGGGACTATAAGCCGCAGAGAACCCCTTTGTAGGTTCTTTCCTTACCCTCTGTGGCT
>DASVVI010000175.1:0-4134 GCA_036386635.1 Longimicrobium sp. | reverse complement strand
CGCGCGGACGGCGGCGGCGTAGCGTGCCCGGCCTTCGGCGGTGACCTCCGCGCGGACGCTGCGCCGGTCCGCCGGATCGGGGACGCGCCGCACCAGGAGCTCCGCCTCCAGCCGGTCCACGAGCTGGGTGACGTTGGACTTCACGCAGCAGAGCCGCTCCGCGAGCTGCCCCAGCGGGATGGGCCCGTCCGCCTCCACCAGGGTGTGCAGCGCGCCCATCTTGGCGAGCGAGAGCCCCATCGGCTCCACGCTGCGCTCCAGCCGCGCCTCCACCTCGCCGCCCGCGCGGAGGAGGGCCGCCAGCACCTCGCGCACGCGTGGGACGCACAGAGCTCCGGTTTCGTTCATACCTGAACTTCGCACCCGCTCCTCGCCGCCGTCAACCCGCTTGCGTCCGCGCCGCCCCGCGCCTACCTATCCGCCACCAACCCGCGCCCGAGGAGCCCATGACCCACACCTGGACGGTGGACAGCATCGAGGAAGGAATCGCCGCCGTTCACGAGGACGACGGCCGGCTTCTCCACGTCCCGGCCTCGCTTCTCCCCGACGGCACTCGCGAAGGCGACGTGATGACGATCGAGCGCGAGCCGTCCACTGACTCGATCACCCTCCGCCTGCGGATCGACCGCGCGGCCACCGAGCGGTCGCTGGCCGCATCGCGCGATCAGCTCGCCCGGCTACGGCAGCGCGATCAGGGCGGGGACATACATCTGTAACCGCAGGAATGGGAACGGCATCGGATCAGCCGTTCCCATTCCCCATTTCCCCTTTCCCCAATCAGTTCCCCGTCACCGCCCGATACGCATTGATCACCCCATAGCCCTCTTCCGAGTGCCGGTTCGGATAGTACTGCGCGGTCTGGATCAGCCGCTGGCGCAGGCCGTCGCGCGTGAGGCTGGGGGTGCGCGACCAGACCAGCGCCGCCACCGAACCCACCACCGCGGTGGCGTTCGAGCTGCCGCCCATCCCCACCACATCCGCCGTGTACTGGCCGGTGCTGGGGATGTCCAGATAGGCCGTGAGCTCCACGTCCGAACCGTGATGGATGCCGCAGGGGACGCCGCCGCCGGGGTACGTGACGCCCGTGACCGCCACCACCTCGGGCATGTCCGCCGGGAAGACAACGTGGCTGTCCAGGATGCCGTCGCCGCACCCGCTGGTGCCCGCGGCGCCGAAGAAGAGGATCGGGTAGTTGTAGTGCCAGTACTCGATCTCGTCGGACACCTGCCAGTACCAGTTCAACGACTCCCACGCCATCACCACGATGCGCGCGCCGTTCTCGGCCGCGGTGCGCACGCTGTACTTGGCGTCGCTGCTGGACACGGTGGCCACGCCGTCCGCCTGGCGCACGCTCACGAAGTTGGAGCGGTACGCGATGCCGCCCACGCTGCGCCCATCGCGCGGCGCGGCGATGATGCCCGCCATGCGCGTGCCGTGGCCGCAGCCGTCGTACACGCTGGACATCGACGACACCTTGAGGAGCTTCAGCGTGCGTCCGGTGCTCTCGCCCGTGGCGAAGGTGCTGGTGAACTGCCCCTGGCCCGAAGAGATCCCCGTGTCCGTGAGGCCGATGGTGACGCCGGCGCCGCTGCTCAGCGTCCAGGCATCGGGGATGCGCATGGCGGTCAGCTTCTGCGAGTAGACGTCGCCGGACGCGGTGTACTGGCGGTCGCCGGTCCACGTGCTCCCCCATCCGCACCCGCCCACGCCCGCGAACTCGGGGAGGCCGTCCTCCACCATCGTCGGCTCCACGTAGTCCACGAACGGCAGGCGGCGCAGGGCGGCCAGCGCGCCGGGCCCGTCCAGCTTCACCTCCATTGAGGGAAGGAGGTCGTCCGTGCGCACCAGCGTCACGCCCGGTTGCGAGGCGACCGCCGCGCGCCCCTGCGACCACTCGCTGCGCCCCACCAGCACCCGCCCGCGCCACACGCCCCGCACCGCGCCCGGCGACTTGAGCCCCACCGCCGCGTTCCCACCGGCGGCGGAGATGGCGGCCCAGAGCTGCTCGTCGGTGCGCTCCACCCAGGTGCCGGGGCGCTCCTGCGCGCGGGTGGGGATCGGCTGCCCCGCGCGCGACACGGCCGGCGCCACCGGGTCCGGCGACGCGGGTCCGTCGGAGCAGGCCGCCAGCGCCACCAGCGCGGCGAGGGCAAAGGGTACGGCGATGCGCGGAGCGTGCATGAAGCGTCCTCTTATGCGGCAAAGGAAGATCGCGGCCGTTGACCCGGTGCGGGTGCGGCCTGCGTAGGAGGTAAACAGATGGCGCTAAACGATATACAGGATTTTACCGGGATGCAACCCTCCGGGCGCGTCCGGCGCGTCCTTTGCACCGCCGCGCCGGGGCTGCGCCGCGACCGACCGTCCGGCTGCCCCGCGATCCGCCGGCATCCACAGGAGCCCGTGTTGACCCGGTCATTCTCCCTGCGCCCGTACGCCGCCGTCCTCTTCCTGGCCGCCTGCGCCCCCGGCGGTGGCACGCCTGCGACCGGTCCGTCGCCGCGCCCCGAGCCCGCGGCGCCCGTCGCGCTGGAATATCAGCCGCTCACGCCCGGCCTCCCGCCGATCCGGCGCGTGGAGGCCCCGCTCGCCATCCGCGTGATCCAGCCCGGCAACAACGTCATCCGTCCACACCGGGACTCGGCCTTCATCTACGGTTCGGTGGGAACAGGGGGCGCGGCGCTGACCATCAACGGGACCCCCGTGCCGGTGGCGCCCAACGGTGCGTTCATCGCCTACCTCCCCATTCCTTTGAGCGCGTGGGAGCTGCGCGCCTACAAGAACGGGGAGACCGCCAGCCACACCATCGCCATCCGGCCCGAACCCAAGCCCGACTTCGTGGGGATGGGGGGCGTGCCGCAGGTCTTCGCAACGCCACTTGCGGCGCGGGTGAGCGGCGGGCAGGACACGCTGGCGACGGGATCTGAGGTGTTCGCGCGCGCCACGCCCTCGGGCCCGTACCGCTGGTTCTTTCCGCGGGGCACCCGCCTGTCGCTGGCCGAGCACCGCGGTGGCCAGTATCGCGTGCAGCTCGACCCATCGACCGTCGCCTGGATCGAGGCGAGCGGCGTCACGGTCACCGACACCACCGCGGCACCGATGGCTCCCGTCGCGCTGGGCGCCATCACCGTGACCCCCGCCGAGCGCTGGGTGGACGTGCGCATCCCCGCCCAACGCGCGCCCTTCCTGGTGGAGCCCGGCGAGCGCGAGTGGACGGTGACGCTGTACGGCGTGACCGCGCAGCCCGCGAGCGCCGCGCAGAACGACTCGATGCTGACCGGCGTGGCGCAGGATGCGGCGGGCCCGTCCACGGCGCGGGTGCGCCTGTCGCTGGCCCGCGCGCCGTGGGGATACAAGGCGTTCTACGCGGACGACGGTGCGCTCGTCCTGCGCCTCCGCCGCCGCCCGGCGATCGACGCGGCCAACCCGCTGCGCGGGCGGCGCATCGTGATCGACCCGGGCCACCCGCCCGCGGGCGCCACCGGCCCCACCGGCCTGTACGAGGGCGACGCCAACCTCGCGATCTCCCTGCCGCTGGCCGAAAAGCTGCGCGCCGCCGGCGCCGAGGTGATCCTGACGCGCACGGGGCGCGAGCCACCGTTCTCAACGAGTTCGGCCGAGGACCTGCGCGGACGCGTGGCGCTGGCGGTGCGGAGCGATGCTGATATCCTGGTGTCGGTGCACAACAACGCCTTCGGCGAGGCCCAGAACCCGTTTCGCGCCTTCCACACGGCGGTGTACCACTTCCAGCCCTTTGGCCGCTCGCTGGCGCAGGCGCTGGCGGACAACATCGTCGGCGTGACGCTCCTTCCCAACCGCGGCGCGCTGCGCGAGAACCTGGCCCTGGTGCGCCCCACCTGGCTCCCCTCCGCCCTCACCGAGTCGCTCTTCATGCCAATCCCGGAAGAGGAGAACGCCCTGCGCGACCCGGCCTTCCTCGACCGCCTCGCCACGGCGCACGTCCGCGGCATCGAGGCGTTCTTCAGGGCCGAGGCGCGATAGTGCGTGAGTGCGTTAGTGCGTCAGTGCGTGGCGCCGCTCACCAGAGATCTGCCTCGACCAACAAACCGCAATCACACGCAGAGGCGCAGAGACGCAGGAGTAGGCGCGGAGTTCTCTCCCTGCGTCTCTGCGCCT
>DASVVI010000174.1:0-3456 GCA_036386635.1 Longimicrobium sp. | reverse complement strand
ATGGCAGACCCAGCGGTGCTCGCGAGAAGCCAGGGGAGGTTCGCGGGGAGAGCGGGACGTGGGAGGCCAATGCTGGCCAGAGTGCCGCCGGGGCGCAGCAGGTCGCGCATGCGGGCGAGCGCCGCACCGGCATCCATGTGGTGCAGCGTGGCGACGGAAGCGATGAAGTCGAACGAGGCGGGGTGGAACGGGTAGGTCAGGAAGTCGCCGAGGAGGTACTCGATGTCTGGGCCGGCTTGCCGCGCGAGGTCGATGCTGGCGGGGTCGACGTCGATGGCGGTGACGTTGGGGACGAGGGCGCGCAGTTGGCGGGCGAGGGTGCCCTCACCGCAACCGACGTCGAGGGCGTGGCGGGCGCCGGGCGGGATCGCGTCGAGGATCAGCCGGTGGTAGTGGATGTTGTGGTTCCACGGCTCGGCCACGGCACCCTCAGGCGGGGGGCGACAGGCTCCAGGGGCCGGCGAACTTGGTGAGGTCGATCGCCTTGCGCAGCTCCGCGGTCAACGCCTCCACCACCTCCTCCGGCGTGGAGGCGGCCAGGGCGAGGCCCACGGCGCGCGCGGCGTCCTCCTGCTTCACCGAGCGGATCACCTTCTTGATCTCGGCCAGGGCGGCGGGGCCCACGCTCAGCGAGGTGACGCCCATTCCGATCAGCATGAAGGCGCCCAGCGGGGTGGCGGCCAGCTCGCCGCAGACGCTGACGTGGATCTTGGCGGCGCGGCCGGCGCGCGCAACCTGGTCCAGCAGGCGCACGACGCCGGGGTGAAACGGGTTGTAGCGCCGCGCCAGGCGGCTGTTGCCGCGGTCCACGGCGAGCGTGTACTGCACCAGGTCGTTGGTGCCCACCGAGAAGAAGTCCACGTGGCGCGCCAGCTCGGGCGCGGAGACGGCGGCGGCCGGCGTCTCGATCATGGCGCCAAGCTGGAACGAGCGGGGCGCTTCGTGGCCCTCGGCCATCAGCTCGGCGGCGCATTCGTCCAGGAGGGCGCGCGTGGCGGTGATCTCCTCGATGTCGTTGATCAGCGGAAGCATGATGCGCACGTCGCCGTACGGCAGGGTGCGCAGCAGGGCGCGGAGCTGCGTCTTGAAGATCGCCGGCTCGTCCAGGCACACGCGGATGGCGCGCCATCCCAGGAACGGGTTCTCCTCCGGCGCCATGTGCAGGAACGCCGGGAACTTGTCCCCGCCCAGGTCGAAGGTGCGGATCACCACCGGCAGCCCGGGGAAGGCCTCCACCACCTGGCGGTAGGCGCGGTACTGCTCGTCCTCGCCCGGCGCGGTGCCCCGCCCCACCACCAGGAACTCCGTGCGGTAGAGGCCCACGCCCTCCGCGCCGTGGGTGCGGGCGCTGTCCGCCTCGCCGGGAAGGTCGATGTTGGAGAGGAGCACCACCCGCGCCCCGTCGCGCGTCTCGGCCGGGAGGTGGGCGAGAAGGACGAGCTCCTGCTCCCACTCGCGCACCTGGAAGTCGCGATCGCGGTAGGCGCGCTTGTCCTCTTCGGTGGGCGAGACGATCACGCGCCCCGTGCGGCCGTCCAGGATGATCTCGTCGCCGTCCTTGACCTGCTCGCTCAGGTCGCCGAGCGCGACGACACAAGGGATGTCGAGCGAGCGCGCCAGGATGGATGAGTGCGAGGTGCGCGTGCCGCGGTCGGTGGCGAGCCCCACGACGTGGCGGCGGTCGAGCTGCACGGTGAGCGACGGCGTCAGCTCGCGGGCGATCAGGATGACGTGGCCCTGCTCGCGCGCGCCCAGCTCCGGATCGGGCAGGTTCATCAGCCGGCGCTGGACCCGCGTCTGCACGTCGGCCAGGTCGTTGAGGCGGTCCAGCACCATGGGGTGCGATGTGTGCGACATCGCGCTCTCCCACTCCAGCACCCGCCACTCGAAGGCGCGCTCCGCCGTGAGGTGGCTCTCGCGGATGTACGAGATCGTCCCCTGCACCAGGTCCACGTCCTCCAGCATCAGCACCTGCGGCTCGAAGATCTGGGCCTCCACGGGCCCCATCGACTCCGCCGTACGCGCCTGCAGCTCGCGGATGCGCTCGCGCGCGAACTCGCACGCCTCGCGGAAGCGCTCCACCTCGCGCTCCACCTGGTCGGGCGCGACAGTGGCGCCGTGCTGCACGCGCGGCACCTCCCAGCGCAGCACGCGCGCGCGGGCGATGACGATGCCGGGGGCGGACGGGATCCCGTCGCGGACGAGCGTCACGGCGTCAGTCCTCTCCAAACCGGTCGTGGACGAGCCCCGCGAGCGCGGCGACGGCCGCCTCGGCGTCGTCGCCGCGGGCGCGGATGTGCACCACCGAGCCGCACTCGGCGGCCAGCATCATCACCCCCATGATGCTCTTGCCGCTGACCTCCACGTCGTCCTTGCGGATCCACACCTCCGCGCCGAAGCGGTTGGCCAGCTTCACGAACTCCGCCGCCGGACGGGCGTGGAGGCCGTACCTGTTGACGATGGTGACTTCCTGTGCGTGTTCCATCCGGTCAGCCGTCAGGGTGTGCGCGCGAGGAGGATCCCCGCGAGGGTCACTGCCAGGAGCGCCGCCGCGATGGCGGTGCGCACGTGCTTTCTCAGGAGGAGGCCGGCCGCCACCGCAGCCGCGCCCATCGCCAGCTCGCTCGGGCCGGCGGCCGCGTCGCCCGCCAGCACCACCGCCGCGAAGCCGGCCAGCGCGGCTCCCGCGTCCGCGCCGCGCTCGCCCAGGCGCTGCAGGGGCGACTCGCGGAGCGCCTTCGCCACCATCAGCCCGTCGCGCAGGCCGACGCGCAGGCCCCAGGCGCGCAGCCAGAGGTGGAGGGCGTTGTGGGCGATCAGGAAGGCCAGCGCGCCCGCCCACCACGCCGCCCCCGCCGCCACCAGCGCGACACCCAGCAGGGCGCAGGCCGGGCGCCAGACGGCCCACACCAGCCGGTCGCCCATGGTGCCCAGCGAGCCGCGCATCGCGCTCTTGAAGCGCGTCTGGGTCTCCACGGGCACCCCGTCCGCCTCCAGGCGAGCGATGGCGCCGGCCGCGATGGTGGCGAGGTACGGGTGGCTGTTGAAGAGCTCCGCGTGGCGGCCTGTGGCGGCGGCGAGCGCCCGCGGGTTGGCGCCGTGCACGTCGCGCAGTGCGGGTGCCAGCACGAACGCCATTCCCGTGCCGATCAGCGTCTGGTAGTTCCACGACCCCTGCACCGCGAACGAGCGCAGGAGCATCCTCCGCCGGGTCCCCGCCCCGATCTCGCTCATCGCGCCACCAGGAAGACCGCGCCCGCGCCCGCGCCCGCCGCGAACCACGCGAGTCTTTGCGTGCCGAAGAGCCGTATCGAGGACGCCACCGCCGCCGCAGCCGCGATCCCCGCTGCCAGCCGTCCCCGATCCCGCGGGAACTCGGCGAGCGGAAGGGCATCGGCCAGGAGTGTCAGCAGGAGCAGCCCCGCAGCCGTGACTGCGACGCCGCGGGCGAAATCG
>DASVVI010000173.1:0-2570 GCA_036386635.1 Longimicrobium sp. | reverse complement strand
AGGGGGGATGCCCCGCCTCCTGGAGGAGCACGAGGGCGCCCAGCGCGTCCTGCTCGGAGATGAGCGGCACCACCAGCGCCGCGCACCGCCCGCACGACTCCTCGATGGCCGGGGCGATGGCGCGGGCCTCCTGCGTCACGTCCGGGATCCACTGCGGCTCGTCGCGCTCCAGCACGTCCTCCGCCATCGACCCGGCGTACGGCACCGTGACGCCCAGCGCGGGAAGGCCCTCGCCCGCGCCCGCCACCAGCCTCACGCTCGTGCGGGCGTCATCCACCCGCTCCACGAACGCCGCGCGCGCCTGCGTGGCGGTGAGGGCGCCGTCCGCGATGCGCCGCAGCACCTCCTCGACTTCGAACGATGTCGTGAGGCTGCGCGCGACTTCCGAAAGCGCGGCCTCCTCGACGGCGCGGCGGCGGAGCTGGCCGCTCTGCATCTCCAGCAGCGACGCGCGCTCCTGCAGGAGGTGGTTGACTCCCTCCAGCTCGCCCGCCGCGACCTGCTGCGCCCGCGCGTGCCTCGCAAAGAGGACGCTGATGAGGAGCGCCAGCCCCGACGCCAGCAGTCCGCCCCCGCCGAGCACCCACATGACGACCGCGCGCCGCCGCCTCTCCTCGTCCCGCTGCGCCCGCAGGATACGCTCTTCCTCCGCGCGCATCTCGGCGACGATGCGGCGCACCTGGTCCATCAGCACCTTGCCGCGCCCGGTGCGCGTGAGCGTGAGCGCCGGCTCCATTCCGCTTTCCTCACGCACGCGCACCAGCTCGGCCATGTACGCCAGTTTCTGCGCGCCCACACGGCGTAGCGCCTCGACCCGCCGCTGCTGCGCGGGGGTCTCGGAGGTCAGCTCGCGCAGCCGTTCCAGGTCGCGGTGAAAGCGTTGCGTCCCCGACTGGTACGGCTCCAGGTAAGGCCCCTCGCCGGTGAGGAGGAAGCCGCGCTGCCCCGTCTCCGCGTCGCGCAGGTCGGAGAGGGTGGTCTCGAGGCGGATGATGACTTCGTGCGTGCGCGTGACGGCGGCGGTGCTCGCGCGCGAGCGCTGCACGGCCTGGTACATGAGCGCGCAGAGCGCCAGCACCAGGAGGGCGGAGCCGTACGTGGCCAGCAGCCGGACGGGCGTCGACAGTCTCATCGGCAGCGCGGTGCCGCGCGTGGATCTCGGGGCTTCCTCAACACGGGAGCGCGGTTCGCCGGACGGGGTTCAGCGCGGCGGTTGCACCGCGCGCACGGGCTGGGGGCGCGGCAACGCAAGAAGCGGGGCGCCCCCTCCCCCCGGCCCCCTCCCCCGCCTGCGGGGGCGCAGGGCGGGTGAGGGGGAGAACTCCGCGCGCGCAGCCACAGATCCGGTAGGGGCGCGATTTATCGCGCCCGTGCCTGGCGCTACACCGGACGGCGCCAATTCACACAGGTTTCCGTAGGGGCAGACCTGCGTGTCTGCCCTCCCTTGCCGCGCGCCTGCGCCGGCACGCCACGCGGATCGATGCGCGCGGAACCTGCGAAGGCAGGTTTCCCGCGGTTGTTGCAGCGGTTTCAACCGCCGGTGCCCACCCGTGCCCGCTCGTCGAACCCCAGCGCATCCACCAGCCGGTTGAACTGCGCGGTCGGGAGCTGGCCGCCGGAGGCCTGGTCGTGGCCGCGGCCGAACTCGTGGCCCACCGGCCCAATGTCCACCGCGCGCAGCAGCTCGGGGAGCACGAGGCCGGGGCGCGAGGTGCGGGCGCTGAAGGCGACGATGCCCGGGAGGTAGCCCCGGTTGGCAGCGATCACCGCGTGCCCCTTGAGGCGCCCGCGCCACTGCTGCGCGATCAGCGGGTGGATCTGGCAGGGCGAGTCGAGCGGCACCAGCGCCCACGGCTGCGTGGCGGAGAAGAGCGGCGCGCGCCTGCGCGCCTCCGCCAGCTCAGCCTGCACCTCGGCGCGGTAGCCGCGGAGGCGCACCACCTCCGGCGAGTCGCCCTCGGTGAGCTCGCGCGGATGCTTGGCGTGCATCAGCAGGTCGAGCGGGGTCTGCACGTCGAAGGCGGAGGCGCGGCGGGCGGCGTTCACGGCGGATACGGCCTCGCGCAGCCACTTGGCCGTCCAGCGCTTGCGCAGCTCGGGAAGCTCGTCCCAGGGCGCCTTGTCGCCCAGGTCGCTCATCGTGCCGACGGCGGCGATCCACGACAGGTCTTCGATGTCGGCGAGCGGGCGGAGGATCTCGTACGCCAGCCACGCGGACGCCGGGATCGGCTCCCATCCGTAGCCCAGCACGATGGTGGCGTCGGCCGGCTCGCCGTCGGGGCGGTGATGGTCGACGTACAGCGTGGGCACGCCCTGCAGCACGCCCTCGCCGTTCACCCCCAGGTCCGTGATCACGAGCGCGTCGGGCGCCATCGCGCGCAGCCGCTCGCGTGCGGCGTCGGTGAAGGCGTTCTCCCCGCGCCCGCTCGGCACCACGCGCACGTCCGTGAACCCCATCCGCGGCAGCGCCCTCCCGAACACGGCGCCCGCCCCCAGCCCGTCCGCATCGAAGTGGCAGAACACCACGATCCTGGCGGAGCGGGGAAGGGCGTCAAAGAACGCGCGGGTCT
>DASVVI010000172.1:0-4133 GCA_036386635.1 Longimicrobium sp. | reverse complement strand
CAGCTTTCTTCGTAGGCGGCGTAGAAACCCGCGCCGAAGCCGCCAAAGAGCTCCGTCATCGCGAGGTCGACTTCACGGTGGCCGCGATAGGCGGCGGGGTCCACGAGCGCGGGCCCGCGCGACGAGGCCACGACGTTGCCGCTCCACAGGTCGCCGTGGAGGAGGGATGGGCCATCCTCTTCACCCGCGCCGAAGAGGCGGGGGAGGGCTTCGTGCAGGCTCTCCCACTCGCGCTCGCGGCCGGGGAGACGGCCGGCGGCACGGGCGCGGCGTAGCTGCGGCTCCAGGCGGCGCGCCCACCAGAAGTCCGCCCAGGAACCGGTCGGCGCGTTCTCCTGCGGGAGCGAGCCGATGAAGTTGTCCTCCTCCCAACCCCACGCGCCGCGCGAGCGGTGCAGCGCGGCCAGCCCGCGCCCCAGCCGCTCACCGAAGCTGGCGGCGCGCGGCGCGGGCTCCAGCCACTCGAGCGCCAGCCAGGCAGCTGTGCCGGGCTCCGGATCGTCGCAGATCCCCAGCACCCGCGGCACGACCAACCCTGAGCCGGCGGCGGCGAGCGCCTCCAGGCCTCGTGCCTCCGCGGCAAAGATCCCGGCGGGCGCATCTTCGCTGTACTTCACAAAGAACGCGCCGTTCGGCCCCTCCACGCGCGCGGCATGGCTGATCGACCCGCCGCCCACAGCCCGCGCCTCATCAATGCGGCCGAGGTGCGCCTCCAGCGACCGGCGGAGGGTTTCGGGGATCATGGTCAGGCGCGGCGTTCGGCCAGGAGGTGCTCGAGCAGCGCCTCGCACGAGCGGTCGACGATGTCGTGCACGTCGTCGAAGCCTCTGGGGCCGCCGTAATACGGATCGGGCACGTCCGCGCCGGAGGCCTCGGGGTCCCACTCGCGCAGGCGGTGGATGCGGGCGCTCCCGCCGGCCGCGGATTCCAGCGCCCGGATCTCGCGCAGGTTCTCGCCGTCCATCGCGATCACGTAGTCGAAGCGGCGCAGGTCGGCCGCCGACAGCTTGCGGCTCTCCCCGGCGAGCTCCACGCCGCGGCGGCGCGCGGTCTCGCTGCTGCGCGGATCGGGCGGGGCTCCGTTGTGGTACCCGGAAGTCCCGGCCGAATCGATCACGAACTGATCGTCCACGCCGCGCTCGCGCACCTTGTGCCGGAAGACCGCCTCGGCCAGCGGCGAGCGGCAGATGTTGCCGAGGCAGACGAAGAGGATGCGGGTCAGTTGGGGCATCGGGTATATGGTTGCGGTTAAACAGGCTCCGTACCGAAGTGCGATACACCGCGCGAATCCCGGTGTCAAGCGCGGGGCCAGATAAGGATGTTTCCTTTTTAGGAAATCAGATTAGATTGGCGATCTTCGTTGCCGCAGTGCCCCCACCCTGGAGGATCCCATGAAGTACTTTCCCCTTACCCTGTGTGCCGTCGCCGCGCTCGCCGCGTGCGATGCCCAGACCGCCCGTCCCCGCACCGAGCCCGGGATTGCCGGGGGGTTCATGCCGGCCGCGACCGCTGAGGCCGCCGCGAAGTCGGTGGACCCCGCGGAGTACCGCCTGACGATGGACCTCGTGCGCCGCGTGATCGCCGCGCAGCGCAACCTGGCGCTGGTGGAGGGGACGGACCCGGGCGAGGCGGCCCACAGCACCCTGCCGATCGACGAGCAGGTAGCGAGGCTGGAGGCGCAGCCCGCCCTTCGCGCCGCGGTCGAGCGGACGGGGCTCAGCACGCGCGAGCAGGC
Source organism: Longimicrobium sp. (assembly GCA_036386635.1). Classification (GTDB taxonomy): domain Bacteria; phylum Gemmatimonadota; class Gemmatimonadetes; order Longimicrobiales; family Longimicrobiaceae; genus Longimicrobium. Next base: position 2,398 of record DASVVI010000172.1, on the reverse strand, counting down.
GGTGGCGAGCTGGGTGCTCTTCCAGGCCGCGGTGGCGCAGGGGGTGATCGATGGCGGGGGGAAACAGGATGACGTGCTCGGCACCATCCGCATCGCGCCCGAGAACGTGGCGTTCTACCGGGCCAACCAGGCGCAGATCGCGCGTCTGCGCAAGGCGATGGAAGACGAGGTCAACGAGGGAGAGGTGATCTCCGGCGGGCTACTCGCCGATCTGCCGGACGAGAACTGACGCACCGGGCGCGAAGCCCTCACCACGGCCCCGGGCACCCGCCTGGGGCCGTGGTGCGTTGGGGTACCTTCGGCGGATTTTCACCCTATTCCCGGAGGGGCCGAGGTGCTAGATTGAAGGGTCCGCACCTCCTGCCTCGCCCGGTCTTCGAAACGTGAAGCGCACCCGCGATCCAAACGCCGGCCAGCCCCAGTCCGTGGGCGACCTGGTCAGCCGCTTCCTGGACCGCTCCGGCCTCGCTCCCAAGGTGGAGGCCGCCTCCATCGTCACCGAATGGACGGACAAGGTGGGCCCGCAGATCTCCGCCGTCACCGAGGCGCTGCGCGTCTCCGAGGGCACGCTCTTCGTGGCCGTCTCCACCAGCGCATGGCTGATGGAGCTGAACCTGATGAAGGGCGAGCTCATGCGCCGCATCAACGCCGGCAAGGGCGACGGGCGGATACGGCAGCTGGTGTTCGTGATGGGAAACGGGGAAGGGAGGGGAAGTGCGTTAGTGCGTTAGTGCGTGAGTGCGTTCACGCCCGGCGCACTAACGCACTAACGCACTCACGCACTGTTTCTCCCGAACCTTCGGCCCCCATTCGGTGTACTACTTCCATAGTCTGAATGCCTGACCCCAGCACACGAGAGGCCATGGCTCCGAATATCGAGGCCAGGGAATACAACGCCGGCCAGATCCAGGTCCTGAAAGGGCTGGAGGCCGTCCGCAAGCGTCCGGGAATGTACATCGGGTCCACCAGCGCGCGCGGGCTGCATCACCTGGTCTATGAGGTGGTGGACAACTCGATCGACGAGGCGCTCGCCGGCTTCGCGGATCGCGTGGACGTCACCATCCACGTCGACAACTCCATCACGGTGGTGGACAACGGCCGCGGCATCCCGGTCGACATCCATCCCACCGAAAAGGTGTCCGGCCTGGAGCTGGCGCTTACCGCGCTGCACGCCGGCGGCAAGTTCGAGAACCAGGAAGGCGGCTCGTACAAGGTCTCCGGCGGCCTTCACGGCGTGGGCGTTTCCGTGGTGAACGCCCTCTCCGAGTGGACGCGCGTGACCGTGCGGCGCGACGGCAAGGTGCACGAGATGGCCTTCTCCCGCGGCGACAAGACGCAGGAGATCGCCGTCACGGGCAAGTCGACCGAGACCGGCACCACCGTCGCCTTCAAGCCGGACGCGCAGATCTTCGAGGAGCTCGTCTTCTCCTTCGAGACTCTCAGCAACCGGCTTCGCGAGCTGGCGTTCCTCAACAAGGGGATCCGCATCTCGCTGACCGACGAGCGGCCGACCGCCGAGGGCGCCGAGGCCAAGCGCGACGACTACCACTACGAGGGCGGCCTCCGCGAGTTCGTGGAGCACCTGCGCGGCACCCGCAAGCCGCTGCACCCCGAAGTCGTCTACATCGAGGCTTCGCGCCCGGAGGCCGAGATCGAGCTGGCCATGCAGTACGACGACGGGTACAACGAGAACACGTTCACCTTCGTCAACAACATCAACACCCACGAGGGCGGCACGCACCTCACGGGCTTCAAGAGCGCCCTCACGCGGTCGATCAACGACTACGCGCGCAAGAGCGGGCTCTTCAAAAAGGGCGGGCTGGAGTCGCTCTCGGGCGACGACGTCCGCGAGGGGCTCACCTGCGTGATCTCGGTCAAGGTGCGCGAGCCGCAGTTCGAGGGGCAGACCAAGACCAAGCTGGGGAACAGCGAGGTCAAAGGCGCCGTCGAGAGCGTCGTGGCCGAGAAGCTGAGCGAGTACCTGGAGGAGCGCCCCGGCGTTGGCCGCGCCGTCATCGAGAAGGCGATCCAGGCCGCCCGCGCCCGCGAGGCCGCCCGCAAGGCGCGCGACCTCACGCGCAAGAAGAGCGCGCTGGAGACCGGCGTGCTCCCCGGCAAGCTGGCCGACTGCTCCAGCAGCAACCCGGAGATCGGCGAGCTGTACATCGTTGAGGGCGACTCCGCAGGCGGGTCGGCCAAGCAGGGCCGCAAGCGCGAGTTCCAGGCGATCCTTCCACTCAAGGGGAAGATCCTGAACGTGGAGCGCGCCCGCTTCGACAAGGTGCTCTCCAACGAGGAGATCCGCGCCATCATCACGGCGATCGGCTCCGGCATCGGCGAGGACGAGTTCGATCTCAAGAACGCCCGGTACCACAAGATCATCATCATGACGGACGCG
>DASVVI010000171.1:0-11055 GCA_036386635.1 Longimicrobium sp. | reverse complement strand
GGCGCGGAGAACCGATCGGGTTCTCCGCGCCTCTTCGCTTTGCGTGGTCTTGCGCTCGCCTGGCGTCAGCTCGACTTTTTCGCGCCCGGCCGCGCCATCCCACCCATCCTCCACGCCCATGCCGACCTTTATCCGGGTACTTCTCGCGCTTGTCCTCGTGACGCAGGCCGCGCCGGCTCAGCCCGCGGTGGAGGCTATCGTCGCCCGCATCCGGCAGGAGGTGCAGCGCATCGACGCGCTCCGCCTGACCGCGCAGCACACGATCGAGCTGGAGGGGTTCTCGCTGGAGGGCGGAGAGGCACGCGTGTTCCTGGAGGGCGGTCGGGTCGCCCGGGTCACGGCGACGCACCTCGGCGAATCGGGAAGGACGGTGGAGACCATCTACTTCCGCGGCGGCTCCCCAATCTTCGTCTTCCGGCGTTCGATGCGCTACGACCGCCTCCACGGGAGGGTGCAGAGCACGGAGGAGGAGCGCTTCTACTTCGACCGCAACCGCATGATCCGCTGGCGCGGCGCCGACCAGAAGCTAATACCGCGCTCCAACCCTAGGTACGCCGAGGAGGAAGCCGGCCATCTCCGCTTCGCCGCGCAACTCCTGTCCGCGGCGCGATCACGGGCCCGGACCATTAGCCGGGGCGAGTGAACTCGCGGCAACGACAGCACAAAGTCCGCCTGCGCGGACTCGGGCTCCAATGCCCGGATCGCACGAGACGGCTTAGCCGCCTTCGCGTAGTTCCAGCCGGGGGATTCATCCCCCGGCGACCAGCCGCCGCACCGTTCCTACCCCTCCGCACCGACCCCGCCCGCCCGCAGCCTGCGAAGGCAGGCTTCCCGCCGTTGTTGCAGCGGTTTCAACCGCCGGCTAGCACCGATTTCCCCGCCAGCGCCGGTCCTTCCCCCACCGCCAGCCTCTGCGCCTCAGGCTCCGCCACCTCCACCCTCTCCGCCTCCCCCACCCGCCTCCCCGCCGCCGCGATGCCGGTGAGGTGCCGCGCGAAGACGGAAAAGATCCCGCGCGACGCGTCCACGATGACGCGGGTGACGTCGCGGGCGAGGAGGCCCAGGGCGAAAGCGAGGTCGTGGCCCTCGCCGTCTGCGGGGCCGAGGGCGCGGAGGACGGCGGAGCGGTGCTTCATGAGGATAGGCCGCACGTAACGCACCGGGTTGAAGCCCGGCACGTGCCGCGCCCCCAACCCCTCGATCAGCGCCACGGCGCGCCCGAAGTACGTCATCTCGCCCGTGAGCACCACCGGCCAGTCGTGCAGCAGGTGCATCACCTCATCCGCGAGGGCGCGCTGCATCTCGCCGACGTCCGCGCCGCGGGCGGTCATTTCGAGAAGGAGCACGACCAAGCGGTGGATGGTGGCGCGGTCGGTGCCGGGCTCCACGATGCCGAGCGCAAAGAAGCCGTCCACCACCCGCTCCGCGTCTCCACCCACGGCGGCGAGGGCGGTGTGGACGAGGTGGCGGCGCTGGACCGGATCGACCTCGATCACCATCCCGAAGTCGAGGAGCACCAGCGCGCCGTCCGCGCGCACCAGGAGGTTGCCGGGGTGCGGATCGGCGTGGAAGAGGCCGTCCACCAGCATCATCTGCACGTACGCCTCGACCACCGCGTCCACCAGCGCCGAAGGGTCGATGAGCCCCGCGGCCACCAGCGGCTCGATGCGGTCCACGCGCGTCCCCTCCACGAACTCCAGCACCAGCGTCCGCCGGCTCACCATCCCCTCGATCACGCGCGGCACCACCACGCGCGGGTTGCGGGCGAAGCGCTCGCCGATTGCCCGCGCGTACGCGGCTTCCTTGCGGAAGTCCATCTCGTCCGCGATCCGCCGCTCGAACTCATCCAGCGCCACGCGGATGCCGCGCAGCTGCGGGTGTGTCCAGCGGCGCTCGACCGTGTCCAGCACGCGGCGCACGAAGCGGACGTCGTGCTCCACCAGTGCTTCCACGCCGGGGCGCAGCACCTTGACCACCACGTCCTCGCCGCGGTGGCGGGCGCGGTACACCTGCCCCAGCGACCCCGCCGCGATCGGCTCGCGATCGAACTCCTCGAACACCTCGTCCACCGGCGCGCCGTACGCGGACACCAGCTCGCCCTCGATCTCGGCGAAGGGCACCCAGGGCACGCGATCGGTGAGGTCGCCCAGCGCTCCGAGGTACGGCTCCGGCACCACGTCCGGCCGGGCGGCGAACACCTGGCCGATCTTGACGAAGGTGGGCCCCGCGCGCGGAATGGCGCGCGCCAGCCGCTCCGCCCGGCGCCGGTGGAACGCGGCGTTGCGGCGAACGGGCGCGCCCCACAGCAGCCAGCGCCTGCGGTCGCGGGCGATGGAGAACGCAAAGGGAAGAAGCTGGAAGAGCAGAAAGAGGGTGCGCATCTGATCGGTGCGTGTGTGAAGCGTGCCTGAGGCGCTCTGTACCCGTGTGGGCGGGGACTGTTCGTGGGCGGGCTTCTACGGAATGGGCCTCACACAGAGACACAGAGGTGAAGAGAAGGCAAGAAGAGGCTTGAATCTGTATAGATGGGGACGGAGCGCTTATAATGATGGCCTGAAGGACTTCCGCACCACTCTGTCGTTTCGCCGCCCGGCCGCGCGTCATGCCCTGGTACTCCAACCGCTTCCTCCTGCTCCTCCTTTCCGCGCTGGTGTCCGGCGCGGTCGCGGCGTACGCGCTGCGCCACCGCAGGGCGCACGGCGCGCTCGGGCTGGCCGCCGTGGGGCTGTGCTCCGCCGAGTGGTCGCTCGCCTACGCGCTCTTCCTGGCCACCACCGACCCGCTGGCGAGGGCGTGGCTGGTGAAGGCGATCATGCTGGGCGCGGGGATGATTCCGGCGGCGTGGCTCGCGGTGGCCATCGTCTACACCGGGCGGGGACGGTGGCTGCGCACTCCTGCCTTCGCGGCGACCGTCGCGGCCGCGGCCATCCCCGTGGCGATGGCGTGGAGCAACGAGCTGCACCACTTCTTCTCCCGGCCAGGAATCCCGGGGCCGGACGGTGGCGCCGCGCCCATCGTCAACGGCCCGGGCTTCTACGCCCACCTGTGGGTGTCGTGGCTGATCCTGTCCGCCGCGGTGGTCCTCCTGGCGGTGCACGCGGCGCGGCCTCCGCGCGTCCACCTCGGGCGCGACCTGGCGCTCATCCTGGCCATCTCCATCCCCTGGGTGGGGAACGTGGTGCACTACGGGGTGTGGCGCTTCCCCGCCAACCCGATGCCCTTCCTCTTCACCGTCTCCGGCGTGATCCTGGGATGGGCGATCATGCGGCTCCGGCTGATCCGCGTGGTGCCCGTGGCGCGCGCGGCGCTCATCGAGGGGATGCGCGACGGCGTGGTGGTGCTGGACTGCGAGGGAACGGTGGTGGACCTGAACCCCTCCGCGCGCCGCATCCTGCGGGTGGAGGAGGGGCGCGGTGTGGGGGAGCCCGGACGCGAGGTTCTGGCGCCGCTGGGGCCGGCGGACGTGGCGTACGGGTCGCTGCGCCGCGTGGCGATCGGCGGGCGCGTGTACCAGGTCTCCACCTCCTTCGTGGGCGAAGGGACCGGCGGCGCCGCGGGCGAGCTGGTGGTGCTAGCCGACGTCACGGAGCTGGCGCACAAGAGCTCCGAGCTGGAGGCCGTCTTCCGCGCCCTTCCCGACCTGTACTTCCGGCTGGACGCGGCGGGGCGCATCCTGGACCACCAGTCCGGCGACGGGGACAAGCTGTACACCAGCCCCGACGTCTTCACGGGCCGCCGGCTGGAGGAGGTGCTCCCCGAGGCCGTCGCCGCGCCGGTGATGGAGCGGGTGCAGGAGGTGAGGCGCACCGGGATGCTGGCCACCGTGGAGTACTCGCTCCCGGTGGAGAGCGGGGTGCGCGACTTCGAGGCGCGCTTCCTTCCCTTCGGCGAAGACCAGGTGGTCACCGTCGTGCGCGACGTGACGGACCGCAAGGGGGCCGAGCGGGCCCTGCAGCGCAGCGAGGAGCACTTCCGCGCCCTCATCGAGAACGGCTCCGACCTCATCACCATCGTCGACGCGGAGGGGCGCTTCCGCTACAACTCGCCCTCGGTGAAGCGCATCCTTGGCTTCGATCCTGAGAAGCTGGTGGGGCTGGACGTGCTGCGCCTGATCCACCGAGACGACGTGCAGAGCGTGCGCGAGGCGCTGGAGGCCGTCGCGCGGCAGCCGGGGACGAGCCGCGGCGTGGAGTTCCGCTGCCGCGGCGCGGACGGCAAGTGGCGCGTGCTGGAAGGGATGGGGCGCACGCTGAGCCCCGATTCGACGGCTGAGGGGATCGTCGTCAACTCGCGCGACATCACGCGCCGCAAGACGTCCAGCGAGGCGCTGCGGGCGAGCGAGGAGAGCTACCGCGGCCTCTTCGACTCGCTCACCGAGCTGGTGTACGTGCAGGACCTGGAGGGACGCTTCCTGAACGTTAACGCCGCCGTGCTGCGCACCTACGGCTACACGCGCGAGGAGCTGATGGGCCAGACGCCCGCCATCCTCGCGGACCTGGAGCGCGTGGACCTGGAGGACACGGGCGTGCGCTTCGGCCGCGTGGTGGCGGGGGAGCCGCAGCGCTTCGAGTGGTGGGGGCGGCGCAAGGACGGCAGCACCTTCCCCAAGGAGCTGGTGCTCACGCGCTCCACCTACTTCGGCCAGGACGCGGTGATCGCCGTCGCCCGCGACATCACGGAGCGCAAGCAGGCGGAGGAGGCGCTGCGCGAGGTGCAGGAGCAGCAGGAGGCGCTCCTCAACAACATCCCCGACCTGGCCTGGCTCAAGGACGCTAGCCACCGCGTGCTGGCCGTCAACGAGGCGGTGGCGCGCGCGGCCGGCGTCACGCGCGAGTTCTGCCTGGGGAAGTCGGACTTCGAGATCTGGCCGCTCCCCGTGGCGCGCAAGATCCGCGAGGACGACGAGCGGGTGCTGCGCGAAGGGCGCCAGTTCGTGACGGAGGAAGGCTTCCAGCACCCGGACGGCACTGAGCACTTTCTGGAGACGGTGAAGCAGCCTTTCTTCGACCACGCGGGCCGCATCGCCGGCACGGTTGGGATCGCGCGCGACATCACCGAGCGGAAGCGCACGGAGCAGGCGCTGCAGCGTGCCAAGGAAGAGGCGGAGCGCGCCAACCGCGCCAAGAGCGAGTTCCTGAGCCGCATGAGCCACGAGCTGCGCACGCCCATGAACTCCATCCTGGGCTTCGGGCAGGTGCTGGCGCGGCATCCGCTCACCCCCGAGCAGCACAAGGGCGTCGACCACATCCTGCGCGCGGGGCGGCACCTCCTCAATCTGATCAACGAGGTGCTGGACATCGCCCGCATCGAGAGCGGCCGCCAGGCGCTGATGCTGGAGCCGGTGCGCGCCGCGCAGGTGGTGACGGAGGCGCTCAGCCTCATCCGCCCGGTGGCGGTGCAGTACGGGTGCACGCTGGTCAACGAGGTCCCCGTCACCTCGCCCGTCCAGGTGCACGCGGACCGGCAGCGGCTCACGCAGGTCCTCCTCAACCTCCTCTCCAACGCCGTCAAGTACAACCCGGGCGGATCCGTGAACGTGGCGTGCGAGGTGGACGGCGAGCGGGTGCGCATCGCCGTGCACGACACGGGGCAGGGGATCGCGCCGGAGAAGATGGACCAGCTCTTCGTCCCCTTTGCGCGCCTCGGAGCGGAGGACTCGGGGGTCGAGGGGACGGGGCTGGGCCTCGCGCTCTCTCGCCCGCTGATCGAGGCGATGGGCGGGACGATCGCGGCAGAGAGCGTGTTGGGGGAGGGCTCCACCTTCACCGTCGATCTCCCGCTGGTGGAGGCCCCGTCCGTCGCGCCTGAGCCCGTGCCGCACGTCGCGCACGACGTCCCCGCGGCGCGCGACGGAGCATCGCTGGCGAAGGTGCTGTACGTGGAGGACAACGTCGCCAACCTGAGCCTGATCGAGGCGATCCTCTCCGGCCGTCCGGAAATCACCCTCCTCTCGGCGCTCCAGGGCGGGCTGGGGGTGGATCTCGCCGCCGAGCACCGCCCCGACCTGATCCTCCTGGACCTCCACCTCCCCGACCTTCCCGGCGAGGAGGTCCTCCGCCGCCTGCGCGCGGACCCGCGCACCGGCGAGATCCCGGTGATCGTGATCAGCGCGGACGCCACGCCCACCACCGTGAAGCGGCTGCTGGAGAGCGGTGCGCGTGCCTACCTCACCAAGCCGCTCGACATCGACGAGTTCACGGAAGCGATCGACGAGGTGCTGGGCGCGGCGAGGTAACGGCAACAGCAGATTGCCGGTTCGGCTGGTTCAACCGGAGGCGCGGACTTCATGACTGGGCCGGACGAGACACCCTGGGAGACGATGCGGGTCTGGGTGGCAGAGCTGCTGGATGGGCACCCGCTCCTCGGCGACATCCCGTGCGCCCCGGCCGTGGAGGCGAACCGGCTCGGCGTGCGCCTGGTGTGCGGCGGGTGGATGGTCACCGTGGTGAGCCCGGACTGGTTCCTCCCCTTCACCGAAGAGCGCGCGCGGCTGATCGCGCTCAACCTGGCCGTGCAGGCGCGCGAGCGGTACGACGAAGGGGCCGCGTAGAAGCACCACGACGGCAAGAAGCCGCCCCGGACCTTCCGGGGCGGCTTTCGTGTCTCTGGATCCGGCCCTGCGCGTTACGGCCCGCCCGCCGGCACCGGGCGCTGGGGGCACTCGACGATCTGGGTCCGCGCGGGTTGCAGGGAGCTCGTCGTGGCGGCGGCGGTCACCGCTCCCTGCAAAGCACCGCCGATCGCGGGCACGACTCCACGCGTCAGGATCTCTCGCTCGCCGTACGTGTCGGCCTGGTTCATGTACAGCAGCGCGCCCGCGGGGAGCGCACCCAGCACGCCGCCCGCCACGGAGCGGCCGAGGTTCGGGTGGCCTTCGCTCGCGGCCTGCAAGTGCGAGCCGGCGATGCTGCCGAGGGTGGAGGCGGACAGGATGACGAACGGGTTCCCCGTGGGTCCCACGGCGCGGTCCGCGACGAGCCACCCCAGGATGGAGCCCGCCGCCGCCATCGGCCACTGCCTTCGGAAGCGGCGCGGCGAGGGCGGGGGCGCGATCCTCCGTACCTGACGGATGCACGGCGCGTCGGCTTGTGGCGCGTCGGTGCGATAAGGGGGGCCAGGCACGGGAGCGGCTGCCGTGTCCGTCTGAGCCTGCGCGGAACCGGCGCCGAGCAGAAGGAGCGAGACGAGCAGGGCGCCGGAGACGTTCTTCATCGGGAGACCGGGATGGGTGTGGGTAAAAACGCGCGGAGGTCTAGGAAGTTCCACTCGTGGAGCTTCCTAGACCTCCGCGATTCCGCCCGCGCGCACCACGTCCACCAGCTCGCCGCGGGAGCCGATCTCCAGCTTGCGAAAGATGTTGGAGAGGTGCGTGGTGACGGTGCGGGGGGAGATGTCCAGCGTCTTGGCGATGGTCTTGTTGGACTTGCGCGCGGCGACCAGGCGTGCGATCTCGGCCTCGCGGGCGGTGAGGCCGGCGGCGCCGCTCGCCCCCTCTCCGCGAGATGGGGGGCGGGCGCCCAGCTCGCGGATCTGCTCGCGGGTCTTCGCAAGCTCCCGCTCGGCGCCCAGCCGCACGAAGACTTCGTGGACGCGGCGAAGCTCCTGCAGCGCCTCGTTCGTGCGGCCGGAGTCGCGCAGGCGCGCGGCGAAGTGGCGGCGAAGGCGGGCCGCCGCGGGGATCACCGGGACGGATTCCAGCCGCTCGGCGGCGGCGCGCAGGCAGCGGATCCCCGCGTCGATGTCGCCGCGCAGCCACACGAGGAAGGCGTCGCAGGCGTCCGCCCACGCCAGCCCCAGGCCGTGCCCCAGCCGCCCGGCGTCCTCGCGCAGCCGCGCGCCGATGCGGGTGGCGCCCTCCACGTCGCCCATCGACAGGTACGCCTCCGCCATGATGGGGAGCACGCGGTGCATCGCCCACACCGTGTATCCCGTGCGGTCCGCGACGGCGAGGCCGCTCTCGCCCACGCGAATCGCCTCGGCGAAATCGCCCGATGCCAGGTGGTACGCCGCCCGCCCACAGTGCGCCGGTACGACGGTGTGCACGTCCAGCGGATGCTCCGGGTCGCCGGCGCCGGAGAGCTCCCACGCCTCGTCAACGTAACGCCGCCCCCGCTCCAGGTCGCCGCGCCCCAGATAGATGAGGCCCGTCCACACCAGCAGCCGCGCCAGGATGGTGCGCTGGCGGAGGGCGCGCGCGGTGGCGAGCGTCCGCTCGGCGAGGGCGAGCGCCTCGTCCCACTCGCCGGTGTTGGACATCAGCTCCACCGCCAGCTCCGCGGCGCGCACGCGGTGGATGGGGGAGTGGATCTCGTCCGCGACGCGCTGGCACTCGCCCACGTGGTGGCGGATGGCGGGGGCGTGTCCGGTGAGACCGGCCAGCATCCCCATCCCCCAGTGCACCATGCAGCGCAACCCCGGCTCGCTCTCCTCGCCCGCCAGCGCGAGGGCACGATCGCCGTGCGCGCGCGCACGCCCCGGCGTGCCGGTCCAGGTGTGCAGCAGGAGAAGGATCAGGTGCACGCGCACCAGGAGCGGCGGCTCGCCCAGCCGCTCGGCGATGTCGAGCGCCTCCTCCACCTCTTCGCCCGCCTGGTCTGGCGACCCCATCTCCATGAAGCACTCCGCGCGCGCCAGCCGTAGCCGCGCGCGCAGACCATCGTCGCCGGCGCGGAGGGCGGATTCGAGGCCCGCGTCGAAGTGGCGCAGCGCCTCCGGATAGCGCCCGCCCCAGTAGCTAATCAGGCCGAGGCGCCGCTCCGCCGCACCCACCCGCACATCGTCACCGGCTTCCGCGGCGGCGGCGCGGGCGCGCGTCCACAGCTCGACCGCCGCGTCGAAGTCCCCCAGCCGCTGGCGCGCGCGGGCGAGGTCTTCCACCAGGCCCGCATCGGCGCCGTCGGACCGCTCCAGCGCGGCGCCCAGGTAGTCGGCGGCCTCGTGGTTGGCGTAGCGGGCCAGCGCCGCCCGCCCGGCCGCGGCCAGGTAGCGCACCGCCTTCTCCGCGTCGCGCGCGTGGGAGCGGACGAAGTGGTACGCGAGCCGCCCCGCGTGCTCCGGCGTGTCCGCGCCGTGGAGCGACTCCAGCGCCTCGGCCACGCGCGCGTGCAGCAGGCGCGCGCGCGCCAGGCCCAGCCCGCCGTACAACGTCTCGCGCAGCATGGGGTGCGTGAAGTCGTAGACGACGGCCGTGCCCTCCAGCCGCTCGTCCAGCACGCGCTGCCTGCGCAGCTCCTCCAGCGCCTCCACCAGCTCCGCGTCGCCGGCCTGCAACACCTCGCACAGCTCGTCGTAGCGCGCGCCGGTGCCGATCACGGCGAGCAGCTCCGCCACCTCGCGCGTGGCCGGCGCCAGCATGGCGATGCGCTCCATCACCGCCTCGCGGATGGAGCGCGGCAGCTCGATTCCCTCCAGCTCCGATCCCCTCCAGCGCCCGTCCTGCAGCGCCAGGCGGCCGGACTTCACCAGCGTCTTGAGGATCTCTTCCAGGAAGAAGGGATTCCCGCGCGTCCACCCGTACAGCAGCTCCGCCAGCGCCTCATCGTCCCCGAACAGCTCGCTCACCAGCGCGCCCGTCCCCTCGCGCGAAAGGGGGACGACGGCGTGCACGCGCGCGTTCCCGCGCGACTGCTCCAGCGCGCGCAGCCACGTAGCGCCCTGCGTGTCGTTGTACGACGCCAGCAGCGCGATCCGCTTGTCGCCCAGGTGGCGCGCGGCGAAGTGCAGCAGCTCCAGCGACGACGCGTCTGCCCACTGCAGGTCGTCGATCAGCAGGAGGAGCGGACGGCGCGCGGCGAGCCTCCCCAGGAACTCGGTGAAGCTCCACAGGAGGCGCGTCTTGAGCTCCGGCTGCGCTTCGGGGCCGGGGCGGTGCAGGGCGGGGATGAGCCAGGCCAGCTCCGTCTCGCCGCCGCGCGTGAGCGTCGCCAGCGCCTCGGGGGACAGCGTGCGGACGATGGGGAGGAGGAGGTCCGCGACGGGCGCGTACGGGATGCCGGCTTCGACGGGATACGCGCGCCCCACGGCCACGCTCCACCCGCGCCGCTCCGCGTCCTCGGCGGCGGCGCGCAGGAGGCGGCTCTTCCCGATCCCGCTCTCGCCCGAGAACACCAGCATCCCGCCGCGCCCCGCATCCGCCGAATCCAGCAGCTCGCGCAGCATCGCGACCTCGGCTTCGCGGCCCACCAGCGGAAGGGGAGGGAGGGGTGAGGACATCGGGTTCGTGGTCAGAAGAGGCCGAGCTGGGGTCCCGCCGGCTTCCTGAACGCCGCCGACGAAAGGGGTTCGAACGTTTCCGGGATCCCCGCCTTGCGACGCGCGACGCGAAAGAGCGACTCCAGGTGGTCCGCGTACACCCCCTCGCCCCGGCCGCGGGCGTGGAAGCGCGCATCGTACAGCTCGCCGCCGCGCATCTCGCGGATGCGGTTCAGCACGCGGTCCTTGCGATCGGGATAATGGCGCTCCAGCCACCCCGTGAAAAGCTCCTTGAGCCCGTGCGGCAGCCGCAGCGCCACGTACGACGCGAATCTTGCCCCCGCGCGGGCGCTCTCCGCCAGGATCGCGGGGATCTCGTGGTCGTTGAGCCCCGGGATCACCGGCCCGATCAGCACCCCCGCCGGCACGCCCGCCTCCGCCAGCTTCGCGATCGCCTCCAGCCGCCGCGCCGGCGTCGATGCGCGCGGCTCCAATACCCGCTGCAGCTCCGCGTCGAGCGAGGTGATGGAGATGAAGACCTTGGCCGCGTCGTGCCGCGCGAGCTCGGCGTACAGATCCGCATCGCGCGTGACGGTGTGGCTCTTGGTGATGACGGCGACCGGGTTGCGGAACTCGGCCAGCACTTCGACGCAGCGCCGGGTCAGCCCCAGCTTGCGCTCCACGGGCTGGTACGGGTCGGTGACGCCGCTCAGCCCCACCGCGTCGCCCTTCCACCCGCGCGCGGAGAGCTCGCGGCGCAGGATCTCGGGCGCGTCCTCCTTCACCAGGATCTTCGTCTCGAAGTCGAGCCCGGCGGAGAAGCCGAGGTACTCGTGCGTGGGCCGCGCGAAGCAGTACGCGCAC
>DASVVI010000170.1:0-3013 GCA_036386635.1 Longimicrobium sp. | reverse complement strand
GGCGGGCCGAAGTTCTCCCCCTCTCTCGATAACGGCGAGGGCGCAGCCCTCTCCTGTTATCGGGAGAGGGGGCCGGGGGGTGAGGGCCCCCTCAGCGCGCCCCCTTGATCGTCGCCGACCCGAGCACCAGCCCGCGCACCGGGAGCCCCTCCGGCAGCATGCGCTCGATGGTCGACACGCGGACCGGCCGCGCCTGCACGTCCACGTTGCTGAACACGATCGTGTCGCCCACGGTGATGCCGAAGCTGCCGTCGATGCGCGTGCCCGGAGCGTCGAACCGCACGTCGCGGAGGTCGAAGAGGGTGCCCTCCGGGCGCGTCTCCAGGAACATCGACATCTTGCCGTGCGCGTCGCGCGGGAAACGCGGATACATCCACTGCAGGTCGCGGAACGCCATCGAGTCGCTGCGGAAAGCGACGTCGTAATACGGGATTGGGACCTGACGGCCGCAGGTCTGGGTGTCGTTCCTCGTGCAGATCACCCCCGAGGTCGCGAGGCGCGAGCCGGGAAGGCGCAGCACGGGCGCATCGAACTCCACGCGGTCGGGGAGCACGGCGATGTTCCCCTGCACGTGCCGCACGTCGGCCGGGCGGCGGAAGAACTGCACCTTGCCCCGCAGCGAGTCGATGGTGATGCGCGACCCCGACTCCGCGCCGGGGGAGAAGCGGATCTGGCGCAGCCTCCCGCCCACCCCCGTCATGTTGATGGTGCGCAGGTACCCGCCCTTCACCCGCCGCACGAGGATCGGCGAGGTGTCGCGCAGCGCCAGCCGCACCTCCTCGCGCTGGGCGCGGGCGGAGGTGGTGGAGTCCGGCGCCCAGGGGATCTCCACGCGCGTGAAGCCGTTCACCACGCGCAGCGTATCCACGAACGTCACGCGCTGGACGCGGGGCTGGTTGGGGTCGCGCACCACGGTGTCGCGGAAGATCGACTGGTAGTTCCAGAGCGAGTCGCCCGGCGAGCGGCGCACGTAGATGTTCGGCTTGTACAGCACCAGGCGGTTGATGCGGATGCGCGGCGAGAGCAGCGTCCGCACGTCGTACGTCACGTCCGCGCTGTCGGCCAGCACGAACGGCGTGCCATCCTTTTCGGTGAGCGAGACGCCGTAGAGGCGCGCGCCTTCAAAGAGGTTGCCGCTGATGCGCTGCACGTCCAGCGAGCCCTGCACGTTGCGCGCGAGGGCGTTGAGCGTGTACTCCAGGATGCGCGCGTGCCCCGCCCGCGTGCGCGCGACCAGGTTGAGGACCAGGAAGGCCAGGACGACGCCCAGCAGGAGGCCGCCCACTCCCCACGCCGTGTGCCGGAGGGCGCGGCTGCGCCGGGGGCTCGCCATCAGGAGTGGTCCTCGCGGAAGATGGCCTCGGCCTCGGCCTGCCCCTCGCGGTCCAGGGCGGGGCGGCCGCGGCGGAAGAACTGGTGGCGGCTGGTGGGCACGAAGTCCTGCACGTCGTCGAAGTACATGTAGTGCGTCACCCGGATGTGCCGCGCGTCCACCCGCACCACGTTGAGCGAGTTCTTTTCGCGCTCCCTCGCCCTACCCCTGCGCGACGTTGAGGTGCCGCTCTGCACGATGATGATGCCGTGCTCGCGGTCCGCCCCGGAATACACGTCCAGAGAGTTGCCGATGTACGCGCGGTGCAGGTGGCCCCCCATGATCATGTCCACCTTGAAGTGCGTAAAGGCGTCCAGCGCGCGCTTGGCCTGCGGCATCACGGCCACGCGGTCCCAGTCCGGCGGGGGCGCGAAGTGGTGGTGCGACACCAGGATGCGCGCGTCCTCCTCCGGCACGCCCTCGAACGCCTCGCGCGCGAAGTCGATCTGCCAGCGGTGGATGCGGCCGTTGACCGTGGCCCGCAGCGGCGCCGTCGAGTTGAGCGCGACGATGGTGGCGCCCGGCAGCTTCGTGACCGTGTCCAGCTCGGGCAGGATGTGCGCCTTGTACAGATCGTACGGATGGAAGACGCGCTCGGCGAAGCGGTAGAGCGCAATGTCGTGGTTCCCGGGCGTCACCACGACCGGCACCGACGGCAGGCGGTCCAGGTACGCGCGTGCCGCCGCGAACTGCTCCGGGAGCGCGCGCTGGGTGAAGTCGCCCGAGGCCACGATGGCGTCCGGCTCCAGCTGGTGCGCGAAGCGCTGGAGCGACTCGCCCACGCGCTCCTGGAACGGCGGGCCGAAGTGCAGGTCGGAGATGTGGAGGAGCGTGATCAAGCCGGCGCCGGGTCAGGTTCGGGTCGTGTGGGCCGCGGACGTTCGCTCGCGATGCGACTCGCGTACCATCGTGTCACGGAACAGCGTCACACAGAGGGCACAGAGGGAACTGCAAGGCGCAGAGGAGCTCTCTCAGCGCTTGCGCAGGCCGGGGAACGGGAGATCGGCGCGGGCGTTGAGGTCCAGGCCGGAGACCTCGCCGCGCGCAAAGCGGAACTGTGCGGCTCGCGCGATCATCGCCGCGTTGTCGGTGGCCAGGCGCGGGGACGGGGCGAAGACGGCGCCCCGCCCGCCCAGCCGCCGCGTCAGCTCCGCACGCAGCGCGCGGCTGTTGGCGACGCCGCCGCCCAGGACGACGCGCAGGCATTCCATCTCGCGGACGGCGCGCATCGTCTTGGTCGCGAGGACGTCCACGGCGGCGTCCTGGAAGGCGGCGGCCAGGTGCGGGACCTCGGCCTCTAGCGCGCCCTCGCGCTCCACCTCGCGCACGCGGTTGCGGAGCGCCGTCTTCAGGCCGCTGAACGAGAAGTCGTAGTACTCGCTGTCTTCCGGGCGCTGGCCGCGGTTGAGCAGCGGGCGCGTGAAGCGGTGGCGCGACGGATCGCCGCCCTCCGCCGCGCGCTGGATGGAGGGGCCGCCGGGGTACGGAAGGCCCAGGATCTTGGCCGCCTTGTCGAACGCCTCGCCCGCCGCGTCGTCGCGGGTGGCGCCGAGCTGCACGTACTCGCCCCACGCCGGCACCCACAGGAGCAGCGTGTGTCCGCCGGAGACGAGGAGCGCCACGAAGGGCGGCGTGGCGTCC